>CAYUZM010000072.1:0-13010 GCA_964449665.1 uncultured Solibacteraceae bacterium | reverse complement strand
GGCGGGGGGTTTGAAAACCGTGAGTGGGGGTCTAGGTCGCGGGGTTCGATTCCCTCTTCCTCCGCCACACCCACGGGGTAGCCGGGGGCTTGCAGGATCTCTTTCCCATTAGGCCCGAGCAGGAATGCCGTGAACTGGCGCGCGTGCGCCTGGCGCGGGGAGGCGGCAACCACGCCCAGCGCCTGTTGGAGGGGACGGTACAGTTTGGGATCGACCTTCACCACCGTGCCCGGCTCGCGGATCACCAGTGAAAAAGCCGTGAAGGCGGCCTCGGCGTTGCCGGTGGCGGCGTACTGCTTCGCCATGTTGATGTTGTTGGCGTAGACGATTTTCGGCCGCACATCCTGCCACACACCCGACGATTTCATGGCTTCGACGGCCGCTTCTCCGTATGGCGCCAACGCCGGCTGCGCGATGGCGATGAACCGCACGGCGGGCTTGCGGAGATCGGCCAGTTCGCGGGCGCCGATGCGCTCGCCGCCGGGGATCCACAAGGCCAGTTGGCCCTGGGCGTAGACGGCGCGGGAATCCTTGGCCAGGAATCCACGGGCGGCGAGTTGATCGGGGTGCGCCGTGTCGGCGGCGGCGAAGACGTCGAATGGCGCGCCGTTGGCGATCTGCTGGGACAACTGGGCCGTGGAGCCATACACGAGGCGCACGGTGACGCCGGTTGTCTTTTCATACGCGGCGGCGATCTCGTCCATGGCGCCGGTGAGGTTGGACGCGGCGGCGACGGTGAGCGTGGGATCGCGGGGGCGGCCACCGCAAGCGTCCAGCAGGGTGGCGGCGAGCAGGGCAGCGGCGAGCGCGAGGGTCGCGCGACTTGGGTTGAGTAGGGACGACACCGTGGTCTACACGACATTGTGGCAGACTGTAGTGAACATGAGACGTTGTCTTGTATACATGACAGCACTGTGGGCGGCGATGCTGCCCGCTCAATCGACCAAGGCCGAGTTGGGCGGCAGTGTCCGGGACGGCGCGGGGCTGGCCGTTGACGGGGCGGCGGTCGAGTTGACCCATCTCGCCACCGGCGCCACGCACACGGCCACCACCAGCGCGGCGGGCGCGTATCACTTGCTCGCGCTGGCGGCGGGCAGCTATCGCGTCACCGTTTCGAAACCGGGGTTCGCCGTGTTGCGGCGGGACGGGATCACGGTGCGCGTGGGCGACCACATTTCGCTCGACCTCGAACTGCAGGTGGGCGGCGCGGCGCAGTCCATTGAAGTCACCTCGGCCGCGCCGTTGTTGCAGGCCGCGCGCGGCACCGTGAGCTTCGTCGTGGAGCGGAAGCAGATGGCGGCGCTGCCGTTGGACGGCCGCAACTTCGTGCCGCTGATCGCGCTTTCTCCCGGCGTGAATCTGCCGCCCGGCAACCTGCTGCCGCGCATCAACGGCAGCCGCCCGCGCGTGAGCGAATACATCTATGACGGCATCAGCGTGCTGCAGCCCGAGCCGGGGCAGGTGGCCTACTATCCGATTGTGGACGCGATCGAGGAGTTTCGCGTGGAGACCAACAGTCCGTCGGCCGAGTATGGGCGATCGAACGGCGGCGTGATTATGGTGAACCAGAAGTCGGGCTCGAACGCATTGCACGGCACGTTGTTCGAGTTCTTCCGCAATGAGGCGCTCAACGCGCGCAATCTGTTTGCGACCACGGGCGCGAAGCCGAGGTTCCGCCGCAACCAGTATGGCTTTGTGCTGGGTGGGCCCATACAGAAAAACAAGACGTTCTTCTTTACCGACTGGCAGGGCACGCGGCTCGACACTGGAGTGGTGCGCACGAGCACGGTGCCCACCAGCGCGCAGAGGCGGGGCGCGTTCACGCAACCGGTTTTCGATCCGCGCACGACGAGGCAAACGGAATCGGGCTATGCGCGCGATCCGTTCCCGCTGAACACGGTGCCCGCCGGCGCGATTGATGCGGCCACGGCGGCCGTGGTGGGGCGCTATCCCGCGCCGAACGTGCTGAGCGGAACCAACGAGGCCACGGCCAACAACTACCGGCGGGTGGGCAACGACACGACGGCGCAGGATCAGTTTGACGCGCGCCTGGACCGCTACTTCGGCACGCGCCACAGGCTGTTCGTGCGCTATGCATACCTGCGCGACAGTTCGTCGCCGGCGACGCCGTTACCAGATGGCAGTGGCACGTTCACAGCACCCTATATCGGCCAAACGTTGACCCGTGCCGATAGCGTCGCGGGCGAGCACAGCTGGAACGTAACGCCAACGTCGGTGAACCAGCTTCGCTTTGGATTCACGCGGCGCGGATTCGACCGTTCGTCGCTTGCGACCGGACAACCGGCGTCGCAGTTGTCGCGCATTCCGAACCTTCCGCTCACATCGTTTCAGGACGTGCTGCCCACCTACGACGCGGTTGGCTTTCAGCAACTGGGTCCGCCGGCCAATGGCAACGCGCGTTTCACGACCTCGGTCACGCAGTTCATCGACAACTACTCATGGATGAAAGGCGCGCACAGCTTCAAGGCGGGCGCGGATATCCGCCTGGAACGTTTGGACGTGCTGCAGCCGCCGAGCCCCACCGGGAATTTTCAGTTCACCAATCTCTTCACGGCGGGCCTCAACGCGGCGGGAACGCCGGTGGCGAGCACGGGAAACAGTTTCGCTTCCCTCCTGCTGGGACAGGTGACGCGCTTCAGCATCGACGCGCAATCGGAGACGCTGAAGCCGCGCGCGACCGTGGCCGAAGGGTTTCTGCAGGACGACTGGCGCGCCACGCGCAGGCTCTCGCTCAATCTGGGCGTGCGCTATACGCTCAACTTTCCTTCGACGGTGGCGGGCGACCAGGGGGCGGTGTTCAATCTGCACACGCAGCATCTCGACTACCTGGGCCGCAACGGATTTCCGCGCACGGCGCGCGATTTGGAGACGAAGAACTTTGCGCCGCGCGTGGGCCTCGCTTATCGCCTCACGGACTCGTTGGCGCTTCGCGCCGCGTATTCGCTCACCTGGATCGAACAGGCCGGCATCACGACACCGTTCACCACGCCGCTGTTTCCCTTCATCCAAACGCTGGGCCAGCAGACGCTCGACAACATCCGGCCCGCGTTCGTGCTTTCGCAAGGGCCGTCGGTGGCGCCGCGGCCGGCGGATCCCAACGCGGGTCTGGGCCAAGGCGTGTTTGGCGTGCAACGCGACAATGGCAGCGGCTATGCGCAACAGTGGAATCTGAGCCTGCAGAAGACGTTCGGCGGGAACTGGAGCGTGGAGGCGGGGTACCTCGGCTCGAAGCTCACGCGGCTGGGCGTGCCGGACGTGAATCTGAATCAACTGACCGTGGAGCAGCTCTCGGCCGGTCCGGCGATGGTTCCCCAGGCGCAGGCGCTGCGCCCCTATCCGCGCTTCACAACGGTGGTACTCTACCGCAACAACACGGGCCATTCGACCTATCATTCGTTCCAATCGCGCATTGAGAAGCGTTTCTCGCGTGGGCTCACGTTCAGCGCCGCCTACACGTTCTCGCGGCTGATCGACGATGCCGGCGCGGTGTTCGATTCGGCCGTGCTCACGGGACCCGTGGCGAACTTCCAGGCCGCCGACAGCTTCCATAAGCGGCTGGAGAAAGACGTCTCCACCGGCAACGTTCCGCGCATATTTTCCTCGGGGCTGGTCTACGAACTCCCGCACGGCATCCAACTGGCGGGCCTTTTGCGGCGGCAATCGGGCGCGCCGGTCGCCGTGACGCAGGCGACGAATCTGAACGCCTTCGCGGGGTTCGGCATTCAACGTCCCAACCGGGTGGCGGCGCCCGTGTTGCCCGCGGGCGAACGCACGACGGGGCGGTTCTTCAACACGGCCGCATTCGCGCAGGCGCCGCAGTTCACGATTGGCAGCAGTTCGCGCAATCCCGTGACGGGGCCGGGCTATACGACGGCCGATGTGATGATTGGCAAGTTCATTGCGCTGACCGAACGCGCGCGGGCCGAGATTCGCGCCGAAGCGTTCAACGTTACGAACACGCCGCCGCTGGGGAACCCTAACGGCAGTTTCGGCAACGCGGCATTCGGCTCGATCACAACGGCGCTCGATCCGCGGGTATTCGAACTGGTTCTGAAGCTACACTTCTGAGTTGAGAAAACAATCCGTGGCGAACACACGCGTCGAGAACCGATTGCATCAAATCCGCACGAGCCGGGGCATTGGGGCGACCGAACTTGCCAAGCGCGTCGAGATCAGCCGGCAAACGATCTACGCGAATGAGGCGGGCACTTATGTGCCCAACACCGAACTGGCGTTGCATTTGGCGCGTGAGCTGGAAGTGACCGTCGATGAGCTATTCACGCTGGGCGAGGGCGGGGCGTTGCCGCCGGAATCGTTGACCGCTGAAGTGCTCAGCGCGCAGGTTGCGTCGAAGGGCCAGCCGGTTCGTATCTGCCAGGTGGGGGCGCGGTGGGTGAGCGTACCGGTGAGCGCGACGCCCTATTACATGCCGGAAGCGGATGGCATTGTGAAGCGCGGCGCGCGCGCGGCGGGGCGCGCCGAGTTGATGGTGTTCGCCAAGGATGAGGCGTCGCGGAAGCGGCTGGTGCTGGCCGGGTGCGATCCCGCGTCGAGTCTGCTTTCGAATATGGTGGAGCGCGAAAGCGGCGTGGAGGTTGTATCGGCGGCGGCATCGAGCCGGCTGGCGTTGTCGTGGCTCAAGGAAGGAAAGGTTCACATCGCGGGCTCGCACTTGGAAGATCCGAAGACGGGCGAGTTCAACATGCCGGTGGTTCGCCAGGAGTTCGCCGGCGAGGACGTGATTGTGGTGACGTTCGCGCGCTGGGAGGAGGGGCTGGTGGTGGCGCCGGGCAATCCCAAGGGCATTCGCGAGGCGGGCGATCTGGCGCGGCGTGGCATGCGCTTTGTGAATCGCGAGCGCGGTTCGGGCAGCCGTGCGCTTACAGACAAGTTGTTGGACGCGGCGGGCGTGCCGGCGGTGAAGGTGAACGGGTATCAGCGCATTGCCCACGGGCATCTGGCGGCGGCCTATTGCGTGGCCGCGGGAGACGCCGACGCGTGCATGGCGACGCGGTCGGCCGCCCAAACATTTGGCCTCGATTTCGTGGCACTGCATGGCGCACGATATGACCTGGTTTTGCGCAAGCGGACGGCGCTGCTGCCGGCCGTAAAGGCGTTTCTCGACGTGCTGCAACGGGCCACGCTGCGCCGCAAGCTCGAGGTGCTGGCAGGCTATGACACGTCGCAGACGGGAGCGCTTGTCGTGTAGCGCACGCGGCCGCAATGTAGCGCACGCGGTGGAACGGGTAGCGCACGCGGTGGAACGGGTAGCGCACGCGGCGGAACAGGTAGCGTACGCACCCGCACCGCTATCGCATGCAGCCGCACCGGTAGCGCGCGCAGCCGCACGGGTCTGGCAAACTGGACGCTATGCGCTGGACGGCGTTGTGCATCGTATGCCTACGGCTCTGGGCCGAGGACACACTTGGTCCGGGGCAGAGCGCGCAACAAACCGTCACACCCGCGGCTCCCGCCTTCTACGAAATTCATCTGGAGACGCGTGGGATGGCCGCGGCCGTGGAAGTGCGCGCGGGCGGACGCATGATGACGGCGCGCAAGCTGACGGTGGCCGATCTGCTCCCCGTGCCGCTTTGCTGGATCGCCGCGGCGGAGCCGCAAGAGATCACGGTACGGAGCCTGGAGGCCACCGCCGCTGTGCGGTACACGATGCGGATTGAGGAAGCACCGGTGACGCCCGCGCAGGAGGCGCGCGCGAAGGGTTGCGCCGCCTATGACAGTGCCGTGCAGGCGGCCAAACCGGCCGCGAAGCTCGAGGCATTGCAGGAAGCGCTGCGGCATTTCGAAGCGGCGGGCGACGAAGCCCGGCAGGCGCGCGTACGCACCGATCTGGGCGGAGCGTTGTGGGATACGGGAAAACGCGCGGAGTCGGTGGCCTCGCATGAACGCGCCGTTGCGATGTGGTCGAAGTTGCCGGACCCGCGCCAACGGGCGATGGCGCAGTACCGGCTGGCGGTCGGCTGTTTACTGCTGAACCAGATTCCGCGTGGCAAAGAGCTACTGCGTTCCGCCTCCGCGTTGGCGCACGAAGTGAACGCGCCGTGGCTGGAGGCGGCCGTGCAAACCGATCTGGCGCTGCAGTTGTCGCGCGAAGGCCAGTACGCCGAAGCGGTGGCGCTGCTGGAGGGGGCCATCGCGCAAGCGGCGGCGTATGGCGACCGCAAGGGCGAGGGTGATTCGCACAACATTTTCGCCATCGTGGAACAGAACGCGGGGAAACTGGATCGCGCGATCGACGAGTATTCGCTCGCGCTCGCCCTGCGCCGCCGGATGGGCGATGAAGCGGGCGAAGCGCAGGTGTTGAACAACATCGCCACCGTGCGGGGGCAGGAGGGGCAGGCGTTGCAGGCGATCGCCGCGTTGGAAGAGGTGCTTGCCATTCGCACGCGCGTGGCCACGCCCGCCGCGGTTGCGAACACGCAACACAATCTGGCCGTTCAGCGATTGGCGACGGGCGACTACGACGAATCGATCCGGCTTTTCGAGGCCGCGCTGGCGACATGGCGCGCCGAGAAATTTCCGTTCGGCGAAGCCTCCACGCGGGGCGAGTTAGCGAAACTATACGATCGGCTCGGCATGGACGAACGCGCGGAAACCGAGCAGCGGCGGGCGCTGGCGATTCACCGCGAGATGAAGAACCGCAAAGGCGAGGCGAGCGCGCTCCATTCGCTGGCCACTCTGTTGCGGCGGCGCGGGGAACTGGCCGCGGCCGAGCGGTTGTACGGAGAGGCGCTTGAGATTGCGCGGGAAGCGCCGGTTCCGCAAGAACACGGCCGCGTGCTGCAGGGGCTGGGGCGGACGCATTCACTGCAGGGACGGCATGAACAGGCCATTGTTGAGTTGCGCGAGGCGGTCGAGATCGGACGCAAGGCCAGCCGCATGGATGTGCCCTCTATGTTGAACTCGCTGGCCGATGCACTGGAGTCGGCTTCACGCGATGCGGAAGCGATTGCGCTGCTGCGCACGATACCGGAGCAGGCGCGGGCCATTGAGAACCGGGGCGAGGAGGCGACGGCGCGAGCGGCGCTGGCGCGGCTTCTGTTGCGCGCGGGCGATACGGCCGGCGCGCGGGACGAGGTAATGCTGGCGCTCGATCAATACGAAGACCAACGCGCGCATGTGGCCAGTCCGGATTTGCGCGCGCAATTTCTCAGCCGGCGGCGCGAGGTGTACCGCCTGGGCGCGCGAATTCTCATGAAGCGGGGCGAAGCGAACGAGGCGTTTGCACTCTCCGAACGCGGGCGCGGGCGCGCATTGCTGGACCTGTTGGAAGCGTCGAAGATCGAAGGCGAGGCCGGTGCCGCGGTGCTGGCGAGGGAGAAAGAACTGCGAACGGCGGTCGCGGCCAAGGCGGAACGGCTGACGCGCCTGCTTGCCGGAGACGGGAAAGGTTCGGCCGAAGCGCTGCGCCGCGAGATCGCCGGTTTGCTCGACGAACATGCGCGCGTGCGCGAGCGGATTGCCCGCGAAGATCCGCGCTTCGACGAACAGGCCAAGCCCGCGGGCGCGCGCGAGATGCAGGCGCGGTTGCGGGCCGGGGAAGCGATCGTGAGCTATTCGCTGGGCAGTGAAGAAGGCCACGGCTGGCTTGTGACGCGGGAGCGGATCACGGGCGCGACGCTTCCGGGACGGCCCGCGCTGAAGCGCGCCGTGGATGCGCTGCAGGCCGCCGTGAGTGAGCCGCTCGCCGCCGCGCCAGGCGAGGATCTGGCGCAGGTGCGGGCTCGCATGGATGCCTCGCGTGCGCGCGCAAGCGCTGCCGCGCGCGAGTTGGAACGCCTGCTGATTCGCCCGCTGCTGGGCCAGCGTCAATTTCGCAAGCTCTACGTCGTTGCCGATGCCGAACTGCTGTGGACGCCCTTCGCGGCGATGGAAGGGCTCCGGCGAACGGAGATTGTGATGCTGCCTTCGGCAAGCCTGTTGCCGCGGCTGGCTCCCCGTGCGAAGCCCGCCGGAGGAATCGCCGTGTTTGCCGATGCGGTGTTTGAAAAGACCGATGCGCGCTTTGATACCCCGCCGCCCGCGGCGCAACCGGAACCGGCCGCGCGGCTGCGCTTTCCCCGCCTGCGTTTTTCGGCGCAGGAGGCGGATGCGGTGGCCGCGGTTGCGAAGCCGGGTGCACGCCTGCTGCTGACCGGATTCGAAGCCACGCGCGCGGCGGCGCTCAACGCGCGCCTTCCGCAGTTCGGCGTGCTGCATTTTGCCACGCATGCCGTGCTGGACGAACGCCAGCCGGAGCTCTCCGGCATTGTCCTCTCGCTCTACAACCGCCAGCGCCGCCCGGTGAACGGTTTTCTGCGGATGCACGATATCGCGCAGATGCGGCTCGCCTCGCCGCTGGTGGTGTTGAGCGCCTGCCAGACGGCATTGGGGAAGAGCGTGGACGGGGAGGGCTTGATCGGACTCTCACGCGCGTTTCTTGCGGCGGGTGCGTCGGGAGTGGTGGCCACGCTCTGGCAGGTGGATGACAGCGCCACGGCGCACCTGGTGCGCGTCTTCTACGACGGGATGCTGCGCGGGGGCCTCACGCCCGGAGCCGCACTGCACGCCGCGCAACAGTCGGTGCGGGCGCAGGCGAAGTGGTCGCATCCCTTCTATTGGGCCGGTTTCATTTACACGGGCGGGAGTTAGTCGCGCTCGATCCGGCAACTGTAAGTGGCAAGCAGCGCCGTTTCGCCATTCTTGCGGCCTGAGATCACGAAGTCATATTCGCCCGGCGGCAGCAGGTTCGCGGGCAGCATGAAGAGCAAGGGTGGCTGCGTCCGTGCTGTCTGCTCGAACAGCAAGCCGGTGCGTGCCGATTCGACCCGCACGGCGTAGCTGTCATAGCCGGCGGCCACATCGAGCGTGGCCTGCACCCATTTGGCGGAGGCAGCCACGCGAAGTTGAGGCGCGGCCGTCCCTCGCGTCGTCGGTACGTGAAGCGTGAGTTTTGCGATTTCGTCCCGCGCGGCCGGTGTTTCCGTTATCGGCGCAACCGGCGTGCCGCGTTGCCATAGGTAGAGCGAAGGCAGCAGCCCGATCAACAAAGCGGCCGCAACGGCCCACCGGGGCCAGCCCGCGGGCGAGGTCTTCGCGAGTAGCGGCGGCGCGGCGGCCTTGGGTGTCAGCAGCCCATTGAGGGACCGCGCCACGGCCAGCCGGTCTGGCGTGAAGGCGCGCTGCACGGCGAGGTTGTCTTCTTCTGAAAGCGAGCCGCGCGCCCAATCGTCCAGCAGGTCGGCTTCGGCGTCCAGGAGTTTCTCCTCAAACGCATCGTCTTCAAACGCGCGCCGCTCGATTTCATGCCGTTCGGTTTCGGTCAGGCGGCCGAGCCTGTATTGCCGCAGGAGGTCGCTGCTCATTCGCCGCCTCCTCTCTTCTCCGCGCCGCCGTTGTTGCGGCATTCGGCGATGCAGGTTTCGAGGTTCCGCCGCAGCCGGAGTACGCGATTGCGCAGGGCATTCAACGAAAGGCCCATGCGATCGGCAATGGATTGCCGTGTCCAGGCGCGGGCCGATGCTTCCGGCGAGTAGTATTCGACAAGCAGCGCCCGGCTTTCCGGCGGCAGGCACTCCAGACAGGCGTCGAGACACTCCAGGGCCGATTCGTCGCCCGGCGGTTGATCGGGCGTGTGGAGCGCGCGGTCATCGGGCAGGGCAGAGGCGGTGAGCAGGCTTTTGCGTTGTTCCAATAAAACGCGCCGCGCGACACCGAGAATGTAAGAGATGATCTGCGCGATCTGTTCGCCCTCTTCCAGCCGGCGGCATACGCGATCGAGCGCTTCGTCGGCGAGGTCTTCCGGATGTGCGCACGCATGCCAGGAGAAGTACCGCACCAGCTTTCCGTGCATGTGGAGATACAGCTCCCCCGCGCGCTCCTGGTCGCTGGACAGTTGCGTGAGCAACATCTTGAATCCTGTCTCGGTCATTCCCGGCTTCTTCATGTGGAGTGATGGAAATGGGTGCTTATCACGCGGGCGCCGAAGTTTCTTCCCTCACCTAAAGATAGGCGATGAACCGGAATCGCAACTCAATATGATATTGTGGCCGCCGACGTGATGAAACTCCAACCTGTCGCAGCAATAACGCTGCTGAGCGCGGCAATGTATGCGCAAACGACCGCGCCCGCCGTGGACGCCCCGAAGCCGCAACGGCCGATGATGGCGGCCACGCCTAACACCGACATCCACTATAAGCTCGCGCCCGACGCCATTCCGCAGGAGGGCGTTCCCGTTGGCGAGATCAAAGGGCCATTCACGCTGCCAAGCGTTGCCTATCCCGGCACGCAACATACTTACTGGGTCTATGTTCCGGCGCAGTACGATCCGGCCGTTCCCGCAAGCCTCATGATCTATAACGACGGCCAGGCCTTCATGGCGCCCGAAGGCGACATGCGCGCGCAGGTAGTGATGGACAACCTCATCTACCGCCGCGAGATTCCCGTCATGATCGGGGTCTTCATCAATCCCGGCCGCCGCCCCGATCAACCCGAGCCCACGCCGCGCAATTGGGGCGATCGCGACACGAACCGACCCACCGAGTACAACACGCTCAACGATAAGTACGCGCGCGTGATTGTCGACGAGCTGCTGCCCGCGCTCTACAAGGACTACAACATCTCAAAAGATCCCGAGCGCCACGGCATTGGCGGTTCCAGCTCCGGGGCCATCGCCGCGTTCACCGTGGCGTGGGAGCGGCCCGATCACTTTCGCAAAGTGCTGAGCAACGTCGGCAGCTTTACGAACATACGGGGCGGGCATGTCTATCCCGAGATTGTCCGTAAGAGCGAGAAGAAGCCGATCCGCATCTTCATGGTGGACGGCCGCAACGACAATCGCGCGCTGCGCGCCGATGGCAGCTACGATCAGACGCGCGACTGGTTCTATCAGAATGTCCGCCTGCAGAAGGCGCTCGAAGAGAAGGGCTACGACCTGAATTACTCGTGGGGCATTCAACGCCACGGCCAGAAAATGTTGCAGACCGTTCTGCCCGAGATGATGCGCTGGTTGTGGCGTGATCACGGCGTTTCGACCGATGTGCACGACATGGTCGAGCGTTCCTTCCACGCGCCGAAGAAGAAAGAGTAGCCCCGCCTCCTCCTCCTCAGGCGGCGCAAAATGGACGCGCGCGGCGTGCCCGCCGAACGGATCGCTCTCGCAATCCCGTAAGATTGCAGGAGCCAATATGTCCCTACGCTTGACGCTTGCGCTCACGGTGATCTTCGGCGCGAACGCATCCGCGCAATTCGCTCCCGGTTATGTGGATCCCGCTCCGATTCTGGAGGCCGCGGCGAAAGCCATCGGCACGGACAAATTGAAGTGCGTCACGCTCTCCGGAACCGGATACGCGGGCATGGTCGGCCAGCAGCGCGAATCGGCGTGGAACGTCGACTGGCCGCGCGGCGAAGCGCTGGCGAACTACACGCGCACGATGAACTGGGACGCTCGCACATCCAAAGAAGAGTTCGATCGTAAGCCCGGCCTGAATCCCGCGTCCTGGAAATATGGCGCCGGGTGGAAGGGCGGCACGCCGCTGCAGCGGCACTCGCGCCAGACGTTTGCCGTGAACGGCAAGCTGGGATGGCACATCGACGGGGCGGGGAACCAGCCCGTGCCGATGCTCCCCGACGACGCCGAACGCGCGCAACTTGATCTGTGGGTGAACCCGCACGGATTTCTGAAAGCGGCGAAGCTTCCGGGGGCGAACCCTCGCGCGATGTGGCGCTGGGAACTGGGCGAATCGGGCCGCGACGGTCACACGATGACGCCGGAGAAGATGCACGTGGTCTCGATCACCGTGATGGGCAAGTACCGCGTGGACGCGACGATCAACAAGCAGCACATGCTGCAGCGCATTCACACCTGGATTCCCGAACCGGCGCTGGGCGACATGAACTACGAGCACGAGTTCACCAACGAAAGCTATGTCGATATCGGCAACGGCATCCGGTTTCCCACCGGCTGGCACCATCATGACGGCTGGGACGACAACTTCGGCGCGCAAGCCGTCACCGCGGGCCACAACGGATTCGGCGGCACGTTCGCCACGATCACGGCCAACGCCTGCGCGGACGCAATGCCGGTGCCGGAGGCGGTTCGTACGGCGGCGTTCCCGGTGCGCGTGGAGGCGCGCAAGCTCGCCGATGGTGTGTGGATGATGGGCGGCACGTCGCACAACAGCGTGGCCGTCGAGTTCAAGGACTACATCGCCGTCGTGGAGGCGCCACTCGACGAAGCGCGCAATCTCGCCGTGATCGAGGAGATCGTCAAACTCATTCCGAACAAGCCCATCCGTTTTCTGGTGAACACGCACCAGCATTTCGACCACATCGGCGGGCTGCGCACCTACATGCACATTGGCGCCACGATCATCACGCAGTGGAAGAACTTCAACTTCTATAATCGCGACGTGTTGAACTACGCGCAGCGCACGCTGGCTCCGGACATGATGTCGCTGTGGCCGCCGACCGAAGTGGCCGAGGGTTACCAGTATGAGACCGTGCGCGAAAACTACACCCTCACCGACGGCAATCGCACGATGCACATCACCTACGTGCAACCGCTCGCGCATGCCGAGGGCATGCTGATGGCGTACCTTCCCAAAGAGAAGATCGCCATCGAAGCCGACCTCTATGATTCGTTCCCGGCGCCCACGGCTCCGAACGCGTCGAACAAGGCGCTGCTCGATCACGTGCGCCGGCTGGGCTACGACGTAACGACCCTTGCGCCCATCCACGGCCCCGCGATTCCGTGGGCGGATTTCACCAAGTTCATGAACGCGGCGCGGTAGCGGCTCTGCCGGTACCGCTCGGGTCGACGCCCGTGCCGACGGTGCGCATGGCGACCACCCACGGGCGCACGTCCCGCCGGGCAGACTTATGATAGGCCCCCTGGAGATACATGCAACGTTGCGTATTCCAAATTTCCATATTTGTGGCGCTAACTTTGACGGTTTCCCCATCCTTTCGCGCGGCCCCGAATCGGACCCCCC
>CAYUZM010000071.1:1945-13106 GCA_964449665.1 uncultured Solibacteraceae bacterium | reverse complement strand
TGAACCCGCCCAGGAACCGCCGACCCGGCCGTCGCCCTACTGCTCGGCCTGGAATTCGCCCGTGCGAATCACAGCAGTGGGCACCGCTGCGCCACAGGTGACCGGGAGCGAACCCAGAATGGCTCCGGTGATCGTCGTGAACTGGCTCGTATCGAACCACCGCGCGCCGCTAGCCGGGAGCGCCTCCGGCGCGGGCACCACGTTGGCCGCCACCGCGGCGCAGGCTGTGCCATAGTCGGCCAGCACCTGCCGGAGCGCGGCCACCTTTGTCTTCTGCGGTTCGGTGAGCAGCGCCTGAACGGCGGCGACGGTTTTCCGCTGCTCGGCCTCCACCTCGCGGCGAATCACCTCGAGTTCGAGATAGCGCAGCCCCAGCGCAGTCGCATCCAGCGCGTCGCGCCGCGTCTCCTGTGCAATCTCGATGCGCACCTGAATCTGCCGCGCCGCCTTCAAAGCCTGAAACTGCGCCAGCCCGGCGTTCAGCCGGACAATGCGCGTCACCTGTTCGTCGGTGAGGCCCACGTATTGCTTCACCTGTTGCGGGAACAATAGGTCGCGAATCGGCGGCAACGGCGGGGCTTGCGCCCACAGCACGGCGCACTGTGCAAGGACAAGTCCGGCGGCGAAAAGTCTCATGAGGACATCGTACAGGAGGGTGAGCCGGACCGGGGGCTCGACCGCCCATTCCATCGCGCTCTCCGTCGCGCCCTAAATCCGCCGGCCGAGCAGATAGAGCGTCATCGGCCGCGTGCCCTGCTCGGCAATCTGAAAGCCGGCCTTGCGCATGCGGTCCGTCCACCATCCGGCGCCGCGCGTACCGCCATGCGAGAGCAGCGGCCCGAAGGCGAACTTCGCCCAATGGTCGTTTTCGACCAGGATGAGCAGGAAATCGCCACCCGGTTTGAGCACGCGGGCGGCTTCGGCCAGCGCCTGCTCGCTTCCTTGGCGGTTCAAATGGTCCATTGCATAGGCGCTCACGACGGCGTCGAAGGCGGCCGCTTCGAAGGGAAGTTGGCGCATGTCGGCGGTGGCGATGGTGGCGCGGCGGTCCACGCCCATTGCCTTCAAGTTTTGCATTATTTTTTGCCGTGGATCCTCTTCATGACCAAAGTGATGTTCAAATGATTCGCCAAAGAGATCGGATGCCACCAGCGTGGCCTCCGGGCGCGCCGTCAGTACCATCACCGACGACCGCCCCGTGCCCGCGCCGATGTCGAGCACCCGTCCCTTTCCGCCAGCCAAGAAGGCTTGCGTGGGGAGTTCCGGAAGTCCGTTGAGGTTGAGCACGAACCGCGTCTCCAGCATCGCCGCGGCCGACCAGAGCACCAGGAATCCGAGCAACCCGAGCGCCCAACGGCCCCACCTCCGCGAAACGCCGAAGGCGAGCAAGGCGGCGGCGGGAACGAGAACCACGGCGTGGCCATAACTGAGCCACCATGGGTAGCCGAAATTGAGGGCAGCGGGTACGGGCATCGTGGAACCAATTTTGCACCATCGCCGCTGAACCCAGCCTGAACGCGCCGTTCAGCTGCGGTTCATCGGATTGCGTTATAAGTGTTGCATTGCGAATTCTCGTCGTCGAGGACGAAACCCAACTTGCCCGCCAACTCGCCCAGGCGCTCCAGGAGGCCGGATATGCCGTCGACTGCGCCCATGACGGCGAGCAGGCCGACGTGCTGGCCCATGTCGAGCGCTATGACGCCGTGGTGCTGGACCTCGGACTGCCGAAAATCGACGGCCTGACCTTGCTCGGCCGGTGGCGCGAAAGCGGCCTGTTCACACCCGTGCTCGTGCTGACCGCGCGCGGAAGCTGGCACGAAAAGGTGCAAGGCATCGATGGCGGCGCCGACGACTACGTCTCCAAGCCGTTCCGCGTGGAAGAGGTGCTGGCCCGCGTGCGCGCCCTCATCCGCCGCGCCCACGGACTGGCCCATACCGAGATCCACTGCGGGGCGCTGGCGCTGGACACGCGCGCGGCGCAGGTGACCCTGGGCGGCGTGGCGGTGAAACTCACCAGCCACGAGTTCCGCGTGCTCTCCTATTTAATGCACCGCCGCGGGCAGGTGGTTTCGCGCACCGAACTCACCGAACACATCTACGCCCAGGATTGCGACCGCGACTCGAACACGGTGGAGGTCTTCATCGCCCGCCTGCGCCGCAAACTGGGGGCACCGTTCATCGAAACCGTGCGCGGGCTGGGCTACCGGATGCGCGAACCGGCGGCGGGCGAGGCAAACTGAGGCCATGCTCCGCTCGCTCCGCTCGCGCCTGATTCTGGCCTCGGTTCTGTGGACCGCCGGATTGCTGATGCTGATGCACCTGCTCTCGATGCATCTTATCCACGCGCTCCCCAGCTTCCGCCGCACAGGCACCACGTGGCGCGTGATCATCGGCATCCTCGCCATGGCCGCCGGACTCCTCGCCGCGCGCTACACGTTGCAGCCATTCCGCCAGCTCAACAGCCGTCTCATCGCCCTACGAACCGGCGGCGGCCAGCGCGTGGTTGGCGCGTATCCCACCGAAGTGCAGCCGCTGATCGACAACCTGAACGCGCTGCTGGAGGAGCAGGAGCAGGCCGTGAAACGCGCCCAGGCCACCGCCGGCGACCTCGCGCATGGCCTGAAAACGCCGCTTGCCATCCTGGCGCAGGAAGCCGATCGCGCCTCCGCCGCCAACCCGGAACTCGCCGAAGGCATCGCCCATCAAGTGGACCGCATGGCGCGCCAGGTGAATTACCACCTCGCCCGCGCCCGCGCCGCCGCCTCCGGCGTTTCCGGTACGGCCCGTACACCCGTCGCCGATTGCGTGGCCGCGCTGGTGCGCACGCTGACGAAATTGCACGCCCATCGCACGCTGGAGATTTCCACCCACGCCGACGGACTTCACGCCCGCGTCCAGCGCGAAGACCTCGACGAAATGCTCGGCAACTTACTCGACAACGCGTGTAAGTGGGCGAACGGGCGCATTACTCTGGAAGCGGTGCGCAACGGCGGCTTACTCACCTTCACGATTGACGACGACGGCCCCGGCCTTCCCGCCGCCCACCGCGCCGCCGCGCTCGAACGCGGCGTCCGGCTGGACGAAGCCGCGCCGGGTTCCGGCCTGGGCCTGGCAATCGTGCGCGACCTGGCCGAACTCTACGGCGGTTCCGTCTCGCTCGATAGCTCGCCGATGGGCGGGCTGCGCGCGCGGCTGACGCTTCCGGCGGCGTGACCGGGCGGCGGCCCCGTATTCAAACTCAAGTTCGCCGTATGCCCACGCTACACTGGCATCATGGCGGCCAACATCACGATCACCATCAGCGACGAAGTCGCCGAGTGGCTACGCCAGAAGGCCGCTGAAGAATCCATTTCCGTCTCCGAAGTGATCGGCCGGACGTTGGAAGATCGCATGCGCCACTCGGACGACTATTGGCGCGCGTACCAACGGTGGAAAGCCATCGCGTCCGTCCCTGGTGCCGACGCAACGAAGCGCATGAGCCGGGACGAGACGCACAGGCGCCGATAGCCTCCGCCTTCCCTCCCCCCGCCCACTGCTATACGCTAGCCGGTGATGTCCTTCCACGACCTCCGCTTCGGCCTCCGCGAACTGCTCCGCCACCGCCTCTACTCCGCCACCGCCATCGCCTCGCTTGCCTTTGGCATCATGGCCGCCACGGCGATGTATTCGGTCATCCACGGCGTCGTGCTGAATCCGTTCCCCTACCGCGACATCGACAACCTGGTCTCCATCGGCATCCGCGACCCGGCGCGCAACGGCCCATCCACCTACTACCAGGTTGCCGACTTCGCCGAGCTCGCTCGCCGCGCCACGATCTTCACCGGCATCGCCGGCTCCACCATCTCCGACGTGCTCTGGATCTCAAACGGCGAACCCATCCGCCTGCGTGGCAATCACATCTCGCACACCGGCTTCGACACGATGGGCGTGCCCGCGCTGGTGGGCCGCGCCGTCACCTCGCGCGACGCCAATCCGGAGACGCTCGCCGTGCTCGGCTACCGCTTCTGGGTGCGCCAGTTCGGCAGCAACCCCAACATCCTCGGCCGCACGCTCATATTGAACAACCGCCCGCGCACCATCGTCGGCGTCATGCCGCCGCGCTTCATGTTCCGCGGCGCCGACGTCTATCTGCCACTCGACTACACGCGCGCCACCGAACTCGAAGGCGTGCAGTTCGTCCACGCCGCCGCGCGCCGCAAGCCGGGCACGACCGACGCCGAAATCAACGCCTCGCTGACGCCCATTTTCGCCTCCCTGGCACAAGCCAACCCCACGCGCTTCCCGCAACAGTGGCGCTCCGAAATTCAGCCCTTCCAGGAGACTTTCCCCAGCGGCATCCGCGACGTGCTTTGGATTATGTTCGGAGCAGCGGGCCTTTTACTCCTGATTTCCTGCGCCAATGTGTCGAGCCTGCTGCTGGTCCGCGCCACCGCGCGCCAGCGCGAGTTCGCAGTCCGCAACGCACTGGGCGCGCCGCGCACGCGCCTGTTCCGCCAGTTGCTCACCGAAAGCCTGCTGCTCGGCCTCACCGGCGGCGTGCTCGGCGTGGCGCTGTCGTGGCTGGCCATTCAGTTCATCCTCAAAATCGCGCCGCCTAACGTCATTCCCGACGAAGCGGAAATCGTCCTCAACCTGCCGGTGCTTGCCTTCAGCGTGGCCGTGTCGCTGCTCACCGCGCTCGTCTTCGGACTCGCCCCCGCGCTGCACGCCTCCGGCCGCGGTATCGCCCAATCGTTGCTCGAAAGCGGCCGCGGTTCGTCGGGCTCGGCCCAGGCGCGCTGGCTGCGGGGCGCGCTCGTCGTCACCGAACTCTCGCTCGCCATCGTCCTGCTCTCCGGCGCGGGCATCTTCCTGCGCAACCTCATGCAGGCCTATACGGCCCCCGCCGCCATCGAAACCGCGAACCGCCTCACCATGCGCGTGCCCATGTTCGGCTCGGCCCGCTACCAGACCGTCGAAAGCCGCAATGCCTTCCTCGCGCAGGCCCTCGACCGAATTGCCGCCGTGCCCGGCGTGCTCGGCGTGGCGAACAACGCCGGACTCCATCCTTTTTACTCCTGGAACCTGCCCGTCGAAATTCCCGGCCAGCCGCCCATGCCCGAGAACCCCGTCAACATCCACCAGGTGAACGCGGCGTACCTCAAGACCCTCGGCATCCAACTCCGCACGGGCCGCGGGTTCGACACTGCCGATATCGCTTCCCGCCGCCACATCATGCTCGCCAACCAGACCTTCGCCGCGCGGTACTTCCCCGGCCAATCGCCCATCGGCAAGATCGTTCGCATTCCGCGCCTCCGCACGCCGCCCTTCGCCCTCGCCAACGACCAGTTCGAAATCGTGGGCACCGTCGAAGACGCCCTCATCGACGACGACTCCTACGAATCGCGCCCCGAGCTCTACATCCCCGACACGCACGCCGCGCTGGCGGGCATTTTTGTCATCCACACCGCCGGACCGCCCATGCGCCTGGCGCAACAGATCAAGGCGCAGATCTACGCGATCGACGGCTCCCAGTTCGTCGACGAAGTCCGCACCCTCGACGAACAACTCGACCGCTTCCTGCTCTCCAACCGCCGCTTCCAGCTCTGGCTGATCGCCATCTTCGCCACGCTCGGGTTGGCGCTCGCCGTCATCGGAGTGTTCGGTCTTTTATCCCAATTCGTGACGTTGCAGGTCCGCGAGTTCGGCATGCGCATGGCCGTCGGAGCCAACTCCGGCGACATTCTGCGGCTGGTGCTCGTGCGCGGCGCGCGCCTCATCGCCATCGGTGTCGCCCTCGGCGTCGGCACCACGCTCCTGCTGTTGAAACGCTACGGCGTGATGCTCGGCATCGCCGATACAAACGACACCGCTGCCCTCGCCGGAGCCTGCGCCATCCTCGCCCTGGCCGCGCTCGCCGCCAGCCTGCTGCCCGCCTTCCGCGCCTCGCGCATCGATCCAGTGGAGGCGCTGCGGGCGGAGTAAGCGCCCGTCATCGCAGTCCGCTCGCCAGCCCCGCTTCCACCGCCTTCGCTTCCTTCTTGCGGCCCATATCCCTCAACATCTCCGCGTACGTCGCCCGCACCCGGTCCGTATCCTCGTGTTGGCGCCCAACCGTTCCATCCAACTCGGCCAACGCGCCCTGCAAATACTGGACGCCCTTCTCCCGCAGCCCGCTCTTCCAATACAAGCTGCCCAGGTTCGCAGTCATGCGCCCGTGCGCCTGGCCCGGAGCGGTCGCCGCGACCGCCCGCTCCAACAGACCGATTGCCTCCGTGCCCTTCTGCACCTCTATCAGCAGCACACCTAAATCGTTCAACGTCAAGGCAATATGCACACTGTCCGCCGGATCGGCCAGCCGTAGCGCCGCCCGATACGCTTCTTCCGCCTCCCGGGTCCTTCCCCGCAGATAATGCATCTGGCCCAGCAAATACCATGAGCGGCCAGCCTGCGGCGCGAGTTGTATCGCCCGCCGTAGCGCCTTCTCCGCATTCGTCCACTGCCCAATCGCCGCCTGCGCCTGCGCCAAATCGTTCAACGCCGAAGCCTGCCACTCCGGGACGCCCTCCCACATCCCAACCGCTCGCTCAAAATACTGCACCGCTGCCTTCGGCCTATTCGCCAGGAACTCCGTGGTTCCCAACCGGACCAGCGCTTTGGCCATGCCCGCTCGATCGTTACCCTTCGCCTCCGCCTCGTGTAGCATCTTCCGATACTCCGTCCGCGCCTCTTCATACCTGCCGGCACGCAAGAACTTTTCCGCTGGTTCGTATCCCTTTCGCGAATCGAACACAGCCTCAGGAACGTCGTTCGCCATCGGCAGAATCGCACCCCGCAGCAAAAGCACCACAACCAAGAGCCGTTTTGTCATGCGCATAGCGTGCGCACTCGCTCATGCCGCTACAAGCGAATAGAATATCCCGCCCCAACTAGTTGCAATAAAACCACTTAGTTAACAGTGTCCTTTTCTTCTCAAGGCTCCTTTTCGATTTCCGGCGCGCAGGGAACGATGCTAGACTCGGGTGCGAGCGTGGAGAGGTCATGATCGGTTCCACATCGAAGTTTCGCTTCGGCAGTTTCGAGTTGGATTGCGCCGCCGGCGAACTCCGCAAGCACGGCCTCCGCGTCAAACTCGAAGACCAACCCTTCCGTCTACTCGCCGCACTTGTGCTGCGAAACGGCGAAGTCGTCGACCGCGACACGCTCAAATCAGAACTCTGGGCCCAGGATACCTACGTCGACTTCGACCGCAGCCTTACGCGCGCCATCAATAAGGTCCGCACCGCCCTCGGAGACTCCGCCGCCAACCCGCTCTTCCTGGAAACCCTGCCCCGGCGCGGTTACCGATTCGTCGCGCCCGTGTCCCTGATCGACGCCGGTTCTCCCGGCGTGGACGAACCCATCCCTACGCCCCAGCCGCCTTCGCCCCCTCACCGCCGGGCGCTCGTTGCCTTCACCATCGCCGCCGCGGCATTCGCCATGGGAGTAAACTTCCTCCTGAGCCCCGGCCCGGCAAAACACATCTCCTCCATCGCCGTCCTGCCCTTCGACGGTGTCACGCCAGACCAAAACTATTTCGGCGATGGCATGACCGATCAACTCATCGCCACGCTCTCTCGCACTCCGTCCCTTCGCGTGGTCTCCCATAAGTCCGTCGTCCGCTACCGTGGCACTCAGAAGAAGCTCTCCGACATCGCCCGCGACCTCAATGTCGACGCCCTCGTAGACGGCACTGTAACCCACGATGGCCAGCGCATCCGCGTGAACACTCGCCTGATTAGTTTCCCCGGCGAACGCACGGCCTGGACCAAATCGTACGAACGCGACGCCGGCGGCATCCTCTCGCTTCAAGCCGAACTCGCACAGAACATCGCCACCGAAATCGGGGTCGCCACACGCCCGGCTGCTGCCTTACAAGTCGATCCGGAATTGCACGCTCTTTATCTGAAAGGGCGATTCCTTGCCAACGAGCCATCGCGCCCATCGATTGAACTCGGCATTCGCACGCTCAATCGGGTCGTCGAACGCGATCCGACCTATGCCCCCGCTTACGCGGCCCTCGCAATGGGTTGGTTCGGCATGTCCAGCACCTTTCTGAAGCCATCCGAAGCCATCCCCAATGCGAAGGCGGCAGCACGGAAAGCCGTCCAACTTGACCCCGGCTCCGATTCCGCCCACGCCGTCCTCGGTCTCATTCATGTCTATTACGACTGGGATTGGGCAGCCGCCGGCCGGCAGTTTGAACGAGCCACCGCCTTGAACCCCAACAACGCCGACTCCTTGCGCGGCTTGGCCTGTCTCCGCCTCGCCACCGGCCAGGAAAAGTTGTCCGTCGAAGCGTCGGAGCGGGCGCTACTTCTCGAACCCATGTCGCTCTGGACGAATATGGTGTCAACGATCACGCTCACGTTCACCGGGCACGAGGAAGCAGCCATCCGCCGCGCGCGCTCGACACTCGATTGGGAGCCGGAGTTCGGTCTCGTCCGCTCGTTTCTCGGCATGATCCTACTTGACCGCGGGCAACATGACGCCGCGATCCGCGAACTGGAACGTGCCGCACAATCGCAAAAGATCCCCCCGACGATAGCCTTTCTTGCTCACGGCTATGCCCGTGCCGGACGCACACGCGAAGCTGAGAAACTGCTCGACGATCTGGTCACTACCGACGGCCGGCAATACCTATGCGCATTCGAGATTGCCGCCGCCTACGGAAGCCTGGGGCAACTGGACAAAGCCTTCGCCTGGTTGCGCCGCGCCATCGACGAACGCGCCGATTGCGTGGTCCTCATCCGCTCCGAACCCTGGCTCACCCCCCTTCGCTCCGATCCACGCTACGTCGCGCTGCTCAAGGAAGTCGGCTTCCCGGTGGACGCGCCGTCCCCAGCCGATGCGCCTCCCCCAGCGCCTCGCTAGAAAACGGGTTCCTACCCCCACCAAGCCTCGCCCTTCTCCATATGCGACTTCAACCAATCCTCGTTGATCTCCAAACCCAGCCCTGGACCCTCCGGCACCGCGATCACGCCGTTGCGTACGGCCGGTTTCACGCCCTGCGCCATGTCCTCCTTGTTCCCCCGGAACGGCCCCAGCACATTCTCGATCTTGAACAGGTTCGGCGTCGCCGCCGCGATATGCAACGACGCATAGAACTGCACCAGCGAACAGGGCCCGTTGTGGAATCCCACGTGCGTCCGCGTCAGGCTCGCGTACTTGGCAATGTCGCGGCAGGCCGTGATGCCGCCCGCGTCCGCCGGATCGGGGTGAATCACATCCCCCACCTGATTGTCGAGCTAGGGCCGGAACCCGCTCACTAACTCCACCCGCTCGCCCGTCAATATCGGCACCCGCGTCGAGCGCTTCAACTCCTGCCACGCTTCCGAATACAACGTCGGCAGCGGATCTTCGATAAACAACGGATCGGCGGGCTCAATCGCCTTGCAAAGCCCAATGGCGCTTCGCGTATCGAACTGCGCCAGGCAGTGCATGGCAATATCCATGCTGTCGCCCACCGCTTCGCGCAGGTTCATGTAGCCGCGTCCCGCCTTGCGGAAATCGTCGCCGTCGAGCGTGGTGCTGTGCGGAAACCCACCCTTGCCCGGACGCCGGAACAACTCCCCAAACGCCGCGTTGCCGCCCGCCGGGTTCCGGGGCCGCGCCCCGCCGCGCGAGATCGCCGTGAACTTGAAGGCCGTCATGCCCTCCGGGTCGCTTTTCACACGGTCCGCCCACGCGCGGCACTCGCCCTTATCCAGCATGTTCGCCACCGTTCCGTGGCCGTAGATCGGAATGTCCTTCTGCAGCGGGCCGCCCAGCATCCGGTAGACCGGCAACCCCAGGATCTTGCCGGCCACATCCCACAGCGCCATGTCCAAGCCGCCCACGGTCGGGATGTGCGTCTTGTGCGGATGTTGCATCCCCGTCATCATGTAGTGGTGCCGCTCGATCGCCAGCGGATCCTGGCCGATCAGCAGCGGCTTCATGATCTCGATAATGGCGCGTGCGGCGGGCGCGGAAAATCCGGCCTCGCCATAGCCGCTCAAGCCCGCATCCGTTTCGATCTTCACCAGGCAACTGTCGCCCGTGTTGTCAATCCCCAACGTCTTGATCGCCGTGATCTTCACCAGCTTCGTGAAAGGAGCGGCAAGTGCCCGGTAGTTCAGCAGCCACGCGGCGGGCGCGCCCGAGGCCATTTTGAGGAGATCACGGCGGTTGAGTTTCATTCGGAGCCGAGTATATCCCAACAAATCGGATGGGATTCGGACAGCGCTGTCACATTTCCCCCACAGACTGCGTCTCTTCTATGTGAGACACACGACGGCACTGCCGCACTGGCCGCGTCACGCCGCGCCTCACGTACCCAAGGAGGCGCGCGCCATCGCCGCCGCTCTCGAGGTCGCGGGCATCGGCCTGAACGGTCCCGCCCCTTGGGACCTCCAGGTCCACAACAACGGATTTTACGAGCGGCTAATCGCCGAAGGCAGCCTCGGCCTCGGCGAATCCTACATGGACGGCTGGTGGGACGCCTCCGCGCTCGACGAATTCTTCGCCCGCGCCAAACGCGCCAACCTCCACAAGCTGCACGGCCAGTGGGATAGCCTCTGGCTCATTCTGAAAAGCCTCTGGAATCGCCAGACGAAGCGCTTCGCCCCGCGCGTCGCGCGCGAACACTACGACCTGGGCAACGATCTCTTCCAGGCCATGCTCGACTCCCGCATGCAATACAGCTGCGCCTACTGGAACGGCGCCGCTTCGCTCGACGACGCCCAGCGCAACAAGCTCGACCTCATCTGCCGCAAACTCCACCTCGTCCCCGGCATGCGCATCCTCGAACTCGGCGGCGGCTTCGGCGGCTTTGCCCACTTCGCTGCTACCGAACACGGCTGCCGCGTCGTCAGCTACAACATCTCGCGCGAACAGGTGGCCTACGCCCGCGAGCTCTGCGCCCACCTCCCCGTGCGCTTCGAATGCGCCGACTACCGCGACGCCCGCCACGAAGCCGGCCTGTTTGACCGCATCGTCTCAGTCGGCTTCTGCGAACACATCGGCTACCGCAACTACCGCGCCTTCTTCGAACTCGCCGCGGACAAACCCGCCCCCCAGGGGCTCTTCCTGCTCCACACCATCGGCGGCAACGTCTCCCATACCCACACCGACCCCTCGCTCCACCGCCACATCTTCCCCAACC
>CAYUZM010000071.1:0-1935 GCA_964449665.1 uncultured Solibacteraceae bacterium | reverse complement strand
GCTCCCTTCCATCGCCCAACTCGGCCGCGCCATCGAGGACCTTTTCGTCATGGAAGACTGGCACAACTTCGGCCCCGACTACGATAAGACGCTGATGGCCTGGCACGCCAGTTTCGACGCCGCATGGCCCCGCCTGCGCGCCCAATACGGCGAGCGCTTCTACCGCATGTGGACCTATTACTTGCTCGCCTGCGCCGGCTCCTTCCGCGCCCGCACCGAACAGCTTTGGCAGATTGTGCTTTCCAAAGGCGACATCGAACGCTATTCGCGCGTTGCGGCGTAACCGCACCCTCCGCCTGCCGGATTCCTCCACACCCGCCGCCGAATTTTCCCACACGGCCACATCTGCACCAAACACTCCAGTTACGCCCCTAACGTTGCATTCCACCGCACACCGCTGACGAATTCCACAACAGGCGCGCGGCCTCGCGGCGGCGCCCAAAATCCTCCCAACCCGCTTAACACCAACAGCTTGCAAAGAACGACCCGCCGTGGCACCCCACGTGTCCTTATAGAAATCGAGCGAACCGTCTGAAACCAACCAGGCGGCCCTCAGAAAAGGAAGTGTGCCATGACCGTCCTCCTCGTTCTCGCCATGTTCTCGATTTTCATCCTGCTCGACTTCATCGTGAACCGGGGCAAACAGCCCGCGCTCGCGCCCGCCTACGCCCCACAACCCAAGGCTCTCCCCGTCGAAGACGAGTTCGTCGCGGGTTTCCGAACCCCCAAAGACGTGCGATACCACCCGGGCCACGCCTGGCTCGCCCCCGAGCGTAAGAACTTTGCCCGCGTCGGAATCGACGAATTCGCCGCCGCCCTCGCCGGCAAAATCGAGAAGATCGAACTGCCCAAACCGGGCCAGTGGATCCGCCAGGGACAACGCGCCCTCGCCGTGCTGCGCAACGGCGAAAAGGTGGAGCTTGTATCTCCCATCGAAGGCGAAGTGGTCGAAATCAACCCCGAAGTGATCGCCAATCCGGCGCTGGTCCGCAGTGACCCATATGGCCGTGGATGGCTGATGACAGTGCATGTGCCCGACGAAGAAAGCACCGCCCGCAACCTCGTCCCCACCGGCCTGGTCCGCAACTGGATGCGCGACGCCGCCGAGCGCCTCTACGCCCTGCAGCCGCAACTGGCCGGCGCCACCATGCCCGACGGCGGACGCCCCGCCGAAGACCTGCTGGCCGGCGTCGCCGAAGTGCCCTGGAAGGAAACCGCCTCCCGGTTCTTCCTCACCGCCGCGTGACCGGGAGGACTTGGTATGGGAATTGCACCAGACACCAATAGCGAATCGAGGAGCCCGATGGCGAAAGCGATCCTATTCGACAGCACCCTCTGCATCGGCTGCCGTGCCTGCGAAACAGCCTGCGCCGAACGTTGGAGCCTACCCTACGACGAAAACATTGCCAAAGAGGAGAAGCTGTCGTCGCATAAGAACACGGCCGTGCAGACCAGGGGCGAACACTTCAGCCGCCGCATGTGCATGCACTGCGAAGACCCCACCTGCGCCTCGGTCTGCCCGGTCGGCGCGTTCACGAAAACGGCGCTCGGCCCCGTCGTCTACGACGAATCCAAGTGCATGGGCTGCCGTTACTGCATGACCGCCTGCCCGTTCCAGGTGCCGACCTATGAATGGGACAAACGCCTCCCCCGCGTGAAGAAGTGCGATATGTGCTTCGAACGCCAACTGGCGGGCAAACCCACGGCCTGTTCGGAAGCCTGCCCGGCGGAGGCCACCATCTGCGGCGAGCGCGATGAGCTGATCAACATCGCCAAAAAGCGCATGGCCGAAAAGCCGAACGAGTATCACCCTTACATCTATGGCCTGCGCGAAGCGGGCGGCACGTCGGTGCTGATGCTCTCCGGCGTTCCGTTCGAAAAGCCCGGCCTGAAAACCAACCTGCCCGATGAAGCCCTGCCCGCCTACACCTGGCG
>CAYUZM010000070.1:12191-13150 GCA_964449665.1 uncultured Solibacteraceae bacterium | reverse complement strand
TGGTGGCCCTGGTGTTCACGTGGGTGTCGTGGCGGTGGTCGTTCGTGATTTTCGGAATGCTGGGCGTGTTGTGGGCGGTGCCGTTTTACATGTGGTTCCGCGACAACCCGGCCGATCATAAAAGCGTCAACGCGGGTGAACTGGCGCTGCTGAAAGAAGCGGCGGCGA
Organism: uncultured Solibacteraceae bacterium; assembly: GCA_964449665.1. Lineage (GTDB taxonomy): Bacteria > Acidobacteriota > Terriglobia > Bryobacterales > Bryobacteraceae > JAFLBB01. The sequence goes on along the minus strand of CAYUZM010000070.1, from coordinate 12,982 downwards.
ACGCGTCGGGCCATGGCGACGTGCCGTGGGGCAAGCTGCTCGCCTCACGCAGCGTATGGCTGCTATGGGTGCAATATTTTTGCCTGAGCTTCCCGTGGTACTTCTTCATCACGTGGCTGCCGACGTATCTGCAGGATCCGAACGGGCGGGGGCTGACGCAGGCGACGGCGGCGACGTACGCGATTTTTCCGCTGTTGTTCGGCGGGTTCGGTTCGTTGTTTTGCGGTCTGATTTCGGCTCCGGTGTCGAGGATGTTGGGGTCGACGGGCCGGGCACGCCGGTCGATTGCGACGCTGGGATTTGCGATGGCGTGCGGATTTCTGGTGTTGTGCATCAATACGGGCGATCCGTTGTTCGCGATGATCTTCATGGGCATGGCAAGCTTTTCAAACGACCTGGTGATGCCGGGGGCGTGGGGCACGTGCATGGACGTGGGCGGGAAGTACGCCGGATCGCTTTCCGGGTCGATGAACATGATGGGGAACCTGGCCGGATTCGTGGCGCCGCCGCTGGGGGGCTACATTCTGCAGGCGACCAACAACGACTGGAACACGTTTTTGTATGTAATGGCCGGGGTGTATGCGGTGGGCACGCTGTGCTGGCCGTTTATCGATCCGACGACGCCCATCGACCACGACGGGCCCGCGGCGGCGCGCTAGACGGCAAATTGCGTGACGCACTTCCGGCTCCGGCTGCGCAGTAGATGACGAGGGAAATCATTTTCGATGGCCGAGGTCCAACCGCATTTGAAGTCGTTTCTGCGCTGCATTGAGGACAGAGGGGGACAGTGG
>CAYUZM010000070.1:0-12181 GCA_964449665.1 uncultured Solibacteraceae bacterium | reverse complement strand
AGAAGCTCGTTGAAACATTCTTCGCCGACATCAGAGACCTGATCGGCGAAGAAGGATTGAGCAACGACGAGTTCAGCGTAGTGCTTGGCGCTCTAGGCGTCGTCTCATCATCATTGTTCGCGGCCATCGACGACGAACGCGCGCGCAAGATCGACATGATGATCTGGACGGCGACTCTGGCGGCGAGTGCGGGTTTGGCGGGAATGGGGGAAGGGGGGGGAAGGGGGCCTGGCGTGGGGCTGGGGAACGACCGGATTATTGTTATCGGAACGACGTTGAGTTGGACGGGCTGCCCGTTCATGGCGAGTGCGGGTGAGGTAAAGGGGTGGTTGTCGGCGGTGCCGACACCGGTCGAGCAGGAGGCCAAGGAGCGGCTGCAGCACCTGTCGAAGATGCGGACGCAGCGTGCGCTGGGCGGGTGGCTGATTGAGGGACAGCCGGATTCGGGCGGCTATCAGAGCCATATCTGCGTGTATCCGTACACGAATCGCGGGAACCGGACGGGCGTGTTTCTGCGGCGCACCGACAACACGAAGAAGATTCTCAACAAGGTGCGGAGCGTGTTCCGGGGCGGGGTGTCAGAGGCACAGAGGAAGCAGATTGAAAACAGCGCGGACCTGCACGTGCTGCCGAAGGTGGAGTCGAAGAAGTCCGCACAGCCGACACAGAAGTTCATCCACTTCCCGAAGATTACGCCGCAGGATTGCGGGCTGGATTTCGACGGGCTGGAGAAGGCGTGGGAGCGGGGCGGGATGCTGATTCAGATGTCGGCAGTGGACGGCTATCACGACAACCTGAAGATGATCGCGATGCTGCAGAAGGGACTGGGGCGGATCGAGAAGGCGGCGGCTGCAGGGATGTCGCCGAAGTATTTGGGCGAAGCGTTGAAGGAGAAGCTGCCGAACGATGAGACAGGGGTGCAGTTCGGGCTTCAGTTGGCGGGGGGAATTGCGCTGCAGGCGGGGATTGCGTTGAGCGTGGCGGCGTTGGGAACAGCGGCGGGATGGGCGTTCGGCAATTTCGTTCTGCCCGGACTGGGAGGCGCGGCGGGTGCGGCGGCGGGCGGCACGCTGGCGACGGGGATCTACAATTTCGTGCTACGCGCCTATGACATCGTCGACACGGGATCGGAGATTGCGGCCAAGAACAAGGAGCTGAGCGCGGCGGCGGTATTGGCGTGGCAGGGCCGGCAGGAGGAGGCGACGAAGGCGTTTGCAAAGGTCTTCGCGGCGATTCTGCTGCTGGCGATGCTGGCGATTCTGGCCAAGGTGGTGGCCGACCGCGCGAAGGGAAAAAACACAAAGATTTCCAAAGAGGGCGAGGCGTGGGCGCAGAAGCAGTCGAAGAGCCGCGCAACGGCGGGCAAGCCGCGGATAAAGCCGAGGCTGAGCTTTGCGGGGTTGCGGAAGTTCAGCGCGGCGCGTGCTGCCGAGGTGGGGATGCTGCAGGCCGAGGTGGAGGCGCTGGCCAAGCTGGCGGCGAAGGGTTATTACATTGCGGTGCGGTCGTGTAATAAGAGCCGGCTGAAATGGTTGAAGTCGGGATTTCCGATCAACGCGAAGCCGCTGTGGCTGCCGATCAAGAGTTTGAACTTTGGGCAGTTTGATGGGCTGGTGGGATTCAGCGCGGTTGTGTCAAAGAACCGGGGCAAGTTCAAGGACTACGCGAAGGCGATTAAGGAGATGACGCGGGTAAAGCCGGGGAAGAAGTTCAACCCGGCGTTTCTGGAGGGCAAGGCGTACGAGGGTCCGTTTGCGTTGAAGGACGGCGTTCCGTATGACTTCCTCTACAAGGACGCGGGATCGAATTCGAAGCTGATGTTCGTCAAGGTGGGCGATGAGTTCATCGCGGTGGATCAAGCGGGACGGCCGTGGATTCCCGACTTGGACGTGACGGTGTTGCAGAAGCGGAGCAGCGGAGGAGGGTATTTGCCGCCAGGGGCGGGCGTGATGGGCGACCGGCCGCACCAGCATGGCTCCGACGCGCCGGATATTGAAGCGGACCTGAACGGATTCTTCCGGCAGCATGTGAGCTATCCGCAGGGCTACGATCCGATTCAGCATGGCGGGCGCGGAGGTTCGGCGAATTACCTAAAGCCGGTGAAGGGCGCCGACGGCAAGCCGACGCACGATGGGCACGAGTTCGAGCCGGTGTATCAGAAGCCGGGTTGGGAACCGGGGGATGCGGAAGAGGGGCACCATGTTGTCGCCGCCGACGGGTTGGACGGCTACCTGGCAGAGGCGATGGACATGACGGAGTTGAAGGCGTTCCACGAGGGGAATCCGATGGGACCGTGGCGCTGGTAGAACGCTCAGCGCCGGGGATGCGGCGTGAGATATAGTCGTGCTACTCATGTTGCGCCGTTCCGTTCTTTTTGCGTTCGCATTCGTTGCGTGCACCTATGGCGCGAGCCTTCCCACGGCCTCGCCGGAATCGGTTGGCGTTTCGGCGCAAAGGCTGAAGCGGATTGACGCCTGGCTGAACGGGCTGGTGGCCTCGAAGCAGGCAGCTGGGTTCGTTTCGCTGGTGGCGCGGCGCGGGAAAGTGGTGCATCACGAAGCGTTCGGGACGCGTGGGCTGACAGTGACGGATCCGATGCCGAAGGACGCGCTGTTCGATCTGGCATCGATGACGAAGCCGGTCACGGTAGCGGCGGCGCTGATGTTGCTGGAAGAGGGCCGCATTACGCTGCACGAGCCGATTGCGACGCACCTGCCGGAGTTCAAGAACGTTCGCGTCGAAACTGCGCCCGGCGTGTTGGCGGCGCCGGCGCGGCCGATTCAGGTGCGGGATCTGTTTTCGCACACGTCGGGGGTGTTTCCAACGCGGTCGCGGGCGGAGATTTTCGAGCATCCGAATTTGCAGAGCTTCATGCAGGAGCTGGCGAAGATGCCGCTGCGGGTGCAGCCGGGGTCGGCGTGGTTGTATGGCACTTCGCACGATGTGTTGGGGTATTTGGTGGAGCGGGTTTCGGGACAGCCGCTGGATCAGTTTGTGCAGCAGCGGGTGCTCGCGCCGCTCGAGATGAAGGACACGTATTACTGGCCGCCGGATTCGGTGGGCGCGCGGCGGGCGGTTCTGGTAGTGAATGGGAAGGACGATCCGGAGTCGTTGTCGCGGGTGCTGGCGGCGGCGGCGAAGGCGCGGACCTACATAGGCGGGGCGAGCGGGTTGTATTCGACGGCGGGGGACTACTTCCGCTTTTCGCAGATGTTGTTGAGCGGGGGCGTGGCGAACGGGCAGCGGTTGTTGAGTCCGAAGACGATTGCTTGGATGGCGCAGAACCACATTGGCGACATTGGCGGGTTCCGGACGCCGGGGACGCGGTTTGGGTTGGGGATGGCGGTGGTGACCGATCCGGCGGCGAGCGGGTTGCCGTACTCGAAGGGCACGTATTACTGGAGCGGCTCGCAGGGGACGATTTTCTGGATTGACCCGAAGGAAGAGCTGGTGGGCGTGCTGATGGTCCAGCTCACGCCGAGCAGGCTGCAGTTGCGGGAGAAGTTTTCGGCGCTCGTATACTCTTCGCTGGTGGAATAGCACGCACACATGATTTCGATTCGCGGTGTGATTCCGCTGCTGCAATCCACATTTCACGACGACGGGGCACTTGATTTGGAGTCGCTCGCGCAGCAGACCGATTGGGTGTTGCGGTCGGGCGTGGAGACGATTGCATATCCGGGATTCGTAAGCGAGTGGTGGAAGCTGACGCCGGATGAGATTCTGGCTTCGGCGGAGGTGATCCGGCGGGCGTCGTCGGGGCGGGCGAAGTTGATTTTGAATGTTACGGCGCAGGCGACGCGGCCGGCGCTCGATCAGGCGAAGGCGTTCGCGGATTTAGGAGCGGATGCTCTGATGGTGCTTCCGCCGTTCACCGTGGCGACGGGGGCGGGGGCGATTCTGGCGCATCTGCGGGCGGTGCTGGCGGCGGTTCCGTTGCCGCACGTGTTGCAGTATTCGGCATCGTTGACGGGATTGAAATTATCGTCCGAGGAGATGCGTGCGCTGCATGCAGAGTTTCCGCACTTTTGTTCGATCAAGATCGACTACATTCCGCCGGGGCCGATGGTGAGCGCTTTGAAGGCGGCGATGCCGGAGACGTTCACGTTCCTTATTGGCTACGCGGGGTTGCAGTTGGACGATGCGCTGAGGCGCGGGGCGCATGGGCTGATGCCGGGGGCGAGCCACGTGTATGAAGACGTGCGGGCGTTTCGCGCGCTGGAAGCCGATCCGGTGGCGGGGCTGGCGGAATTTCACAGGCTGTTGCCGTTGATCAACCTGGAGATGCAGACCATTGAGACTTCGATCGCGCTTCATAAGCGCCTGTTGTTTGAGCGCGGCGTGATCGCGTCGCCGCACGTGCGGGCGCCGGGCTATGAGATGGACGCGATGATGACGGCGCAGGCCATAGAACATTTGAAGAGGTTGCAGTGAAGCAGACACGAACGCGATATAAGGTTCTGGCGTGGTGCGTGGCGTTGGCGGGGATCACGTACCTGGACCGCATTTGCATTGCGATTCTGGCGCCGCACATTACGGCGGATTTGGGATTGACTCCGGTACAGATGAGCGTGGTGTTCAGCGCGTTCACGGTGGCCTATGGGCTGTTTGAGATGCCCACGGGGTATTGGGGCGACCGGATTGGCACGCGGCGGGTGATGACGCGCATTGTGGCGTGGTGGAGCAGTTTCACGATCGCCACGGCAGCGGCATTCGGCTACTATTCGTTGCTCGCCATCCGGTTCCTGTTTGGCATTGGCGAGGCGGGGGCGTTTCCGAACTCGGGCAAGACGATTTCGATGTGGTTTCCCGTGCACGAGCGGGGGCGGGCGCAGGGCATCTTCTTCGCGGGGGCGCACATTACGGGGGCGGTGACGCCGCTGATGATCAGCGCGTTGATGGCGTACGTTCACTGGCGCATGGTGTTTGTGATTTTCGGCGCAATTGGGTTTGTTTGGTGCGTGGGTTGGTATCGCTGGTTCCGCGACGATCCGGCCGAGCACCCGGAGGTGAATGAGGCCGAACGGGATTACATTCTCGCTTCGCGCAGCGTGGCGAAGAAGGGGCCGTTCCATTGGGGCGAGTTCCTGAAGATGTTTTCGCACGGGCATCTGCTGCTGCTGTGCTTCATGTACTTCACGCAGAGCTATGGATTCTATTTCTTCATCACATGGTGCCCGACGTATTTGGAGCAGGCGCGCGGGTTTTCGAAGTTGAGTTTGGGGCTGGCTTCGGGGCTGCCACTGTTGCTGTGCGCGTTCGCCGATATATTAGGCGGCGAGGCGTGCGACCGGGCGGTGAAGCGATTCGGAACGCGGTGGGGGCGCGGGATTGTGGGCGCGGTGTCGATGCTAGGCGCGGCGGCGGCGATGCTGGCGGGGACGAACGCGAGCGATCCGACGTTGGCGATCTGGCTGCTGGCGATTGCGGCGGGCATGGGGAGCTTTGTGCTGGGCGCGGCGTGGTCGACCGCGCTCGATATGGGCGGCGCGAAGGCGGGGTTGGTGGGCGCGGTAATGAATACGGCGGGACAGGTGGGCGGGGCGTTGAGTCCGGTGGTGTTGGGGTATGTGCTGCAGAAGACGGGGAACTGGGATTTTCCGTTGTATGCGACGGGCGGGCTTTATGTTTTGGGGGGACTTTGTTGGTTGGTGATTGATGCGCGGAAGGCGCGGTTGGGGTAGGGGGGCGGACGCTCTGAGCGTAAATACATAATGTAAATATGACGCGATGACCTTCGGTTGGGACCGGCGAAAAAACCGGGCGAATCTTGCGCGTAATGGGATAGATTTCGCGGATGCGATTGGGATTTTCGATGGCCCGACGCTGGAGAAGGTGGACGACCGGTTTGACTACGTTGATCTACACGGACGCAACGGAGACGGAGCGCCGGATTATTTCGGCATGGAGGGCTGAGCGGCATGAGAGAGAAGCCTATTGGGAAAACTTCGGCTAAAAGTGGCAAGACGGATTGGAAGCGTGTGCGCGCGGCGAGCGACAGCGAGGTTCGGAAGGCCGTGATGGCGGACCCGGAGGCGCGGCCTACGGACGTGAAGTTTTGGAAGAAGGCGAAGGTTGTCATGCCGAAGCCGAAGCAGACGATTACGATCCGGTTGGATGCGGATTTGTTGACATGGCTGCGGCGGCAGACGGGGTATCAGACGCGCATTAATTCGGTGTTGCGGACTTATATGGATGCGGAGAGGTCGTGAGCGCTCGCGCGAGAGCTGAGGGATAGTGAGGACGTGGAATCGGTCACTGTCCGCGATCCTGAGATCATGTCGGGCGAGCCCACTTTTCGAGGCACGCGCGTGCTTATACGAACTTTGTTCGAGTATCTGGAAGCGGGACATGGTATTGAGCGGTTCCTGGAGGGTTTTCCGACGGTGACGCATGAAATGGCGTTGCAGGCGCTTGAAGAGGCCAATAGTGATTGCGCTTCTACTTCAGCGCTTCATTGATTTCGATATCGCGCTTCAAAACTTCGGTGAGCAATTGTGGCAGGCCGACACCTTGCCGTTCGGCCTTGTCCGCGAAATATTCCCAAACACTTCGTTCGATAGAAGCGGGCAGAAACACTGGGGCGTCCGCGGGGATGTGATGACGGCCTCGGGTGGCACTGCTGAAATCGATTTCCTCGGGAATTTCGTCGTCGATAGGTTGATTGCTCATTGGCTTTCCGTGTAGTAGCAAATCTCTGTGGCCGTTGCGCGGCGTGCGGTTATGAGTCGAATCTTGATGAGGCCGCCTCCGGCGTCCGTCCAAAGGTATGCAGCCGAAACCAACGCCCCGGTGCTCGCGATTCCAATCGAGAACCAGCGTTCTTCCGAATCGCTGTGTGCTGTATCGGCGACCGTGAGCATTCTGGGATCACCAAAAATCGTTGATGCCATCTCGAACGACACCCCGTGCTTATGTAAGTTCGCCGCAGCCTTCGCCTCGTCCCATTCGAATTGGAATCTGTTTTCATCCAAGCCGAGTCTCTCCTATCATGCTATACCGGCACATCGGATAGTGGAAGCATGAGGTTCCGAGGGCATGCTGCACTGGTCTCGGGTTCGCATAGTTCTCAGCGTGTATCGCCGCCCGCGCAGACCGCAGGGTCGCTTGGCATATTCGCGATACAGACGTGGTCGAGGCCTTTGGTGGCGAGGCAGTGGTTGACCCAGCAGCGGTTGCGGGTGCGGAATTGGGGATCGACGCGGGCGCCCAGTTTGAAGTAGATTTCCTGGATCAGGCGGATGAGGCGTTGGGAGTCGTGGTTGAGGCGGAGGGTGCCGCAGGGAATTTCGTTGGGGGCGTGGCCGAAGATGGGTCCGTGGGCGAGGCGGATGCCCCAATGGAGGAGGCTGGATTCGAAGGGAAGGGGTGGGCGGCGGAGCGTGGCGGGGCGGGTGGTGTTGAGCGTCAGGCCCAGTGTCTTCCAGCCGTATCCAACCTTTTCGTCATGCGAACCGAGGGAGGCGATGTCTTCCCAGCGTGTGGTTTCGGGCCAGGGGGCGCACCAGATTCCGCCGGCCGTCACAATGATGGCTGGAGGACGTTGGTAGACGGCCCACGTGGCCAGCGCCTGCGCGGCGAGGAAGACAGCGCCCCAGGCGGCGATTGGCGCGGACCAGAGCAGTGTCTTGCGTAGAGGCCACTTCCCTTCCCTGGCGGCGGCGATGAGCCACCCGGCGGCGAAGATTGCGGGGATGAGTCCGGCGAACCATTGGATATCCCAGAGCGTTCGCAGCGCGCCGGAGGGATCGAAATAGGCTGTGGCGATGCCGATGTGCGCGGCCATGCCAATTTGCGCGGCCACGGCTTCAGGCCGATTTGACTGGATTCTTCAGGATGCCGACGCCTTCGAGTTCCACTTCGCAGATGTCGCCGTTTTTCATGGGCGAGGTGCGGCCGGGGGTGCCGGTGTAGATGAGGTCGCCGGGTTCGAGCGTGACGTATTTGCTGGCGAAGCTGACCATGGAGGGCACGTCGAAGATGAGCATGGACGTGGAGTCCTTCTGCATGACCTTGCCGTTGAGGCGTGTTTGAATGGTGAGCTTCGAGTAGTCGAGTCCGGTGACGACGTAGGGGCCGAGGGGGCCATAGGTGTCCGAACCTTTGGCGCGCCACCATTGGATATCTTTGTCGGGGCCGTTCTGCCATTGGCGTTCGCTGACGTCGTTGCCGGCGGTGATGCCGAAGACGTGGGCGGGGGCGTCGGCCTTGGAGATGTTGTGGGCGCGCTTGCCGATGACGACGACGAGTTCGCATTCGAAGTGGACGTCGGTAGAGTCGGCGGGAAGGACGATGGGCTTGCCGGGGTGTTGCAGGCAGGTGAGCGGCTTGTAAAAGAACTCGGGGCGCTTGGGTTCGGGGGCGGCAGTTTTGCTCGCGTTGATGTGGCTACGGTAGTTGCGGGCGAGGGCGAGGACCTTGGTGGGCTCGACGGGATAGAGCAGCTCGACAGCGGTGAGCTTGTGCGATTTGCCGTTGGGTTTGCGCGCGCCGAAGAGGTTGCCGTCGAACTCGGCGATAGCGTCGCCTTGCACGAGTCCGTAGGCGGTGCGATTGCCCGCGCGGAAGCGGGCGAACTTCTGGGGGCCGGATTGGGCTTGCGCCGTTTGCGCCGCGCTGGCGAGTGCGGCCGCGCCTGCTACGATTTCTCGCCGTGTCATATGCGTTTCACCTCGATCTCTTTGTACTCCATCCAGCGGCCGTTTTGATGGGCCTGGAGTTCGATGGAGCCGGGTTCCAGATTGGTCAACCCGTCATACTCCATCACATTTTCGCCGTTGACGCGCACCAGGCAGGAGGCGTCCTTGACCCACATCTGTACGAGGAACCACTGTTCGGTTTCGATCTCGGGGTAGCGGGCGCGTTTGAGCGTGTAGAGCGAGCCGGTGGGGTAGTGGGCTTCGCGGACATCGTGGAGTTGGATCTCGTAGCGGGCGCGTCCGCCATGCGATCGGAAGAGGATGCCGCCGTTGTGGTGGTAGACGCCGCGGACGTACATGCGGAGGGCGAAGTCGCGGTATTTCTCTTTGGTGGTGAGGTTGCCGAGGCCATCGCTGCGGAGGATGCGGCCGAAGGCCTCGAATTTCGCGGGGGTGCGTTCGTGGAGGTCGGTCAGGGTCCACTTGTCGAGGTCGGCGGCGGTGGTGAAAAGGGACTCCCACTTTTCCTTGGCGGGAAGCTCTTCGATTTTGAAGTTGCGCCAGCGGTGCGGATAGGAGAGCGATTCGAGGCCGAGGTAGCCTCGGCGCAGGCGGTGCTTCAGTTCGGGGTGGGCGTCGCAATCGAGGTCGTGGACGATTTCGCCGTTGGACCAGACTTGGAGTTTGGGCCAATCCATGCAAATGCGAAGGGCGTTCCACTCGGGTTTGACGTTGACGAGCTTGGGCGCGATGACGGGGAAGATGCTGTGGGTGGAGTTGGTCTGCGGGACTTTGTCGAGTTGGTGGAAGAGCGAGACCTTGAAGCCGCAGCGGGAGCGGACGCCGTGTTCGGGCGCGGCGAAGTAGACGCCGCCGTCCATCCAGCCTTTGCTGAACCACTCGAGGGAGAGGTCGAAGTTTTCGTACTGGCGCGTGCTTCGGAGCCAGGCGGGGAATTCGGAAGCAGGCGTGGCATGGAGGACGCCGTCGCGTTGGTAGAAGGAAGATTCGGGACCGTCCTGGATGGTCCAGCCTTGGATGGATTCGCCACGGAGGAGTGGCGCGGTGATGGGCGCGGCAAGAAGCGGCGCGAACATTCGGCGTGTCAGCAGCATTTGGCCCTCGCGTATTTTCGTTGTGCGTAGTGATCGAAGAAGCGGCGCCATTCGGCGGGGGAGTGGAGGCGCGCGCCACGGAGCAGGTGCCGCGCGTAGGCGGCTTCGGAGCTGAGTTCGGCGAGCAGGCCGCGCAGGGAGGCGCGGGCGGTGGCTCCGCCGGGGGTGCCCATGGGGGAGATGGGGAGGTCGGGGATGAGAAGCGGTTCGGCGCCGGAGATGTAGCGCGTCCAGACGCGGACGGAATCGATCAGGATGAGCGTGACCAGGATGAGGAAGGCGGCGCAGACGGCGGCGTCGAGACGGTTGTTGAAGATTTGGGTTTGGGTGAGCGCGATCTGCGCGGCGGGGACTTTTCCGGCGGCTATGGCGGCTTCAAGGACATTTGCCTGGGCGAGGAAGCCGACGCGGGGGAGGTCGGAGAAGATCTTCTGAAGGCCGGCGGTGTAGCAGACAACGACAAGCCAACTGAGCGGCAGGCAGGTGATCCACATGAAGCGCGCGCCGTGCATTTTGACGAGGATCGTGGTGCCGACGCAGAGCGCGATGGCGGCGAGCAACTGGTTGGCGATTCCGAAGAGCGGCCAGAGGGAGTTGATGCCGCCGAGGGGATCGCGGACGCCTTGGATGAGGAAGTAGCCCCAGGCCGTGACGATGAGGGCAGAGGTGGCGATGACGCCCACTTTGCCCGAGGAGCGGCCCAATTTCGGATGAATTTGTCCGAGTAGATCCTGGAGCATGAAGCGTCCGACGCGGGTGCCGGCGTCGATGACGGTAAGGATGAAGAGGGCCTCGAACATGATGGCGAAGTGATACCAGAAGCCGAGGAAGGCGCGTCCGCCGCCGGAGTTGGCGAAGATGTGGGCCATGCCGAGGGCGAGCGAGGGCGCGCCGCCGGTGCGGTAGAAGAGCGTTTCTTCCCCGACGTCGGCGGCGAGCGAGGCCATGGTTTCGGTGGCGACGGGGAAGCCCCAGCCGCTGATGGTGGCGACGGCTTGTTGGGCGGTTCCGCCGACGATTCCAGCGGGCGAGTTGACGGCGAAGTAGACGCCGGGTTCGAGAACGCAGGCGGCGATCATGGCCATGATGGCGACGAAGCTTTCCAGCGCCATGGCGCCGTAGCCGACGGGCCAGGCGTGCCATTCGCGTTCAATGAGCTTGGGCGTGGTGCCGCTGGAGATGAGCGAGTGGAAACCGGAGATGGCGCCGCAGGCGATGGTGATGAAGCAGAAGGGGAAGACTTTGCCCGCGAAGATGGGGCCGGTGCCGTCTGTGAAGCGCGTGAGCGGCGGCATTTGCAGTTCGGGGCGGACGAAGAGGATGCCGACGCCGAGCATGAGGACGACACCGAGTTTGACGAACGTGGAGAGGTAGTCGCGCGGGGCAAGGAGGAGCCAGACGGGGAGGGCGCTGGCGAAGAAGCCGTAGACGATGACCATCCAGGCGATGGCGATTCCACCGTAGGTGAACCACGGAGCCCAGGCGGCGTTGCCCGCGACCCATTGTCCGCCGAAGATGCTGGCGAGGACGAGGAGGAAACCGATGACCGAAATTTCGAGCACCTTGCCGGGGCGCATGTAGCGCAGGTAGAGGCCCATGAAGATGGCGATGGGCATGGTGGCGGCGATGGTGAACATGCCCCAGGCGGAGTCCTTGAGAGCGTTGACGACGACGAGGGCGACGACGGCGAGGAGGATGATCATGATGAGCAGCACGGTGACGAGCGCCGTGAAGCCGCCGACTTTGCCGATCTCTTCGCGGGCCATTTGGCCGAGGGATTTGCCGTCGCGGCGCATGGATCCGAACAGGATGATGAAGTCCTGCACGCAGCCGCCGAGAACGGCGCCGATGATGATCCAGAGGGTGCCGGGGAGGTAGCCGAATTGGGCGGCGAGTGTGGGTCCGACGAGAGGGCCGGGTCCGGCGATGGCGGCGAAGTGGTGGCCGAAGACGATCCACTTGTTGGTGGGCTCGAAGTCGTGGCCGTCGCGGAGGCGCTCGGCTGGGGTGGCGCGGGCGTCGCTCAAGATCATGACCTTGGCGGCGATAAACTTGGCGTAAAAGCGGAAGCCGATGAGGTAGAGGCAGACGCTGGCGATGACGAGCCAGATGGAGTTGACGGGTTCGCCGCGATTGAGGGCGATGCCCATGAAGGCATACGCGCCAAGGACGGCAATGGCGCCCCAGGCCAGGTGGCCTAAAGTTTTGCTCATGAAAGGAGATTGTACCTAAGCTAGGCTTGGAGTCGTTCCCGAGCCGAGCGAAGGAAGCTGCTTGCTGAGAGGAGCCGAGTTTGCCTGCTTCGGCAATGGGCTCGTGATACCGCAGGTCATGAGGGTTAATGAGAATCAGAAGATCATCGGCTGATCCTCTGGAGGGTGATCTGAATTTTGTGTAAACGGCGTTCTCGCTCAGAATAGGGAGAAC
>CAYUZM010000069.1:0-13213 GCA_964449665.1 uncultured Solibacteraceae bacterium | reverse complement strand
TTGCAAAGCCGCATGGGCACATCTTCTCCCGGCGTGGCGACTTTGCTCCGTGCCGGCCGCCATTGACTGGCCGGCACCGCTCAATTCGGCAAATCGCATCGCCTCTGCGACATTAGAAAGAGACTGACATGAATCAGCTTTACGGCATCACTCTCGGTGACTCCAGCGGCGTTGGCCCCGAGATCCTCCTGAAAGCCTTCCGCAACGGCGAAGTCCAGCATCCCATCGTCGTCTTCGGAGACATCTCCGCCCTCGCCTATTACAACGACCTCCTTGGCTACGCCGTGCCCCTCCATCCAGTGACCACGCCCGCCCACACACCCGGAGGCCTCGCCGTGATCGACCCAGGCATTCTGCAGCCTGGCCAGATCACACCGGGAAAATTGAACGCCAAATCCGGTCAGGCCGCGCGCGCCAACGTCGTCGCCGCCACCAAAGCTGCGCTTGCCCACGAAATCGCCGCCATCGTCACCTTGCCCATGAACAAGGAAGCGACGCAGATGACCGACCCCGCATTCGTCGGCCACACCGAACTCATCGGCGGAGTCTGTGGCGCCGAAGACGTTACCATCATGCTCGTCTCCGACCAACTCATCGTCACCCACGTCAGCACTCACTGTTCGCTCGCCGAAGCGATCCAACGGGCCAAGCAGCCGCGCATTCGAACCATCCTGAAGCTCACCAGCGACGCCGTTTCGCGCCTTATCGACAAGCCCCGTATTGCCGTCGCGGGTCTCAATCCGCACGCAGGCGAATCGGGACTTTTCGGCACCGAGGAGATTGACGAGATTCAACCCGCCGTCGCTTGGGCGCAAAGCCAGGGCATGCCGATTGAAGGTCCCCTTCCGCCCGACACGCTCTTCTACATGGCCGTCCGCCGCAAACGATTCGACGCCATAGTCTGCATGTACCACGACCAGGGCCACATTCCCCTCAAGCTCCTCGACTTCGAAGGCGGTGTCAACGTCGCGCTCGGCCTGCCCATCATCCGCACCTCGGTCGATCATGGAACCGCATTCGATATCGCGGGTAAAGGTGTGGCTCAAACAAACAGCTTCGTCAAGGCGCTCGAATTCGCCGTCCGCCTCGCCGCGGCGTAATACTGGAGGCGATATGCGCAGAAGGACTTTTGCAGGCGCCGCCTTCGCCGGGCTCGGCCTCACGGGGATGTACGCTCGATCGCCCAAGCCGAAATCCGGAGCCACGCCCATGCGCGAGTTCGGCAGATCCGGCGTGAAGCTGACCGTCGTCGGCCAGGGCGGCGCGCGGCTGGCCCTGTTGCGAAACAAGGAGGCTGCGCGAGCGCACGTGCGCCATGCCTATGCGCTCGGCCTGAACTACTTCGATTGCGCCCACAGCTATTCGGAAGGCCACTCCGAAGAGGTCTACGGCGACGTTCTCTCCGATGTGCGCAAGAACGTGTTCCTCACCACCAAGTCGTCCAAGCGAACGCGCAAAGAGGCGGAAGATGAACTGCACAGCTCGCTCAAAAGTCTGAAGACCAGTTACCTCGATCTTTGGCAGATGCACTCCATTCAATCGCAGGCCGATATTGATCGTATCTTCGCGCCGGGCGGCGCAATCGAAGCGTTCGAAGCGGCGAAAGCGGCCGGCAAGTGCCGCTTTTTCGGCTTCACGGGACACTTCGATCCCCACATTCATGTGGCGATGCTGAAGGCATACGACAAGTGGGATTCCGTCCTCATGCCCCTGCACGCCGCCGATCCCGCCTACTTGAGTTTCGAGAAAACCGCTCTTCCGGAAGCCGTCAGCCGCGGCATCGGCATCCAGGCCATGAAGGTGTTCGGCAATGCGTTTCTGCTGCGCGTCCTCAACGCCGAGGAGTGTCTGAAGTACGCGCTGAGTCTGCCCATCCACTGCGCCACGGTTGGGTGCAGCACCATAGGCCAACTCGACGACGACGTGCGCATCGCCCAGTCCTTCAAGCCCTACACGGCCGAACAAATGGCCGAGGTGCGGCATCGCGCCATCACGGCCGGGCCCGGCGGCCTGCAAGGCGCCGCGCTCGAATACTGGAAGCAAGGCGGCGTCTGGAAATAAACCGTCCGTTGGCTTCCGCGCGCGCTTACGGCTGCGCGGCTACCGCTGCGCGCCGTACCACCCGCGATCCCACGGGAACGCAAACGTCGGCCGGTTGGCATAGCGCGTCATCTTGCACTCAATTGTCGCCCCGGTGCCCGGCTCAAGGCGGATTGTCGCCACCGGCGAGCTGAAGTTCACCGTCTGCCCGTTCACCGTCATGCCCTCGAAGCGGTGCTCGCCATAGCCGCCCGCCTGCACCACCACCTCGCGCGCCTCGATTGGATTCACGTTCACCAGTGTCAAGGTCGCCGAATCGGCGCCCAGCTTTTGCACGAGTGCCGAAACATCCTCCGGCAATCCCGCGCGGCGATTCACAGGATCGAAGTAACGGAACCGGCTGTGCAACACCCACACGCGTCCGCTTGCGAAGTATCCGCCCAACGTCAGGTTCGTCAACGCGCCCGTCGTCGCCGGATTGAGGTCGAGCAGATAATCCGCGAGCCGTGAATCGGCCGACGTCTGGTCCGTACGGATCCGCTCCATGCGCTGGCGCACCCGCGCGAGATCGGCCTGCAATGCCTTCTCCGGAAACTCGGGTAGCTTGCCTTCCAAATATCCCAGCCATGTCGCCGAACGATCCGGCTCTTCGTACCCGCCGCCGCGCGTCCGCGCCGTGGGGAACGCCGTCGCCACGGGCACGCGCTCCAGATCCTTGCGGTCCATCGACCACAAATAGATCTCCATCAGCCGGTCCGTGTGCAGCCGCGGCGCGAACTGATACCAGCTTGGAGGACCATTGAATTTATAGCCCCGCGGATCGCCATACATCTGCGGCAGCAGCGTCTGTCCGTTCTCCACTTTCTTCTGCGCATAAAGATTGTCCATCTGCCGCCGCAGCACCTGGACGAACGACTGATCGCCGCTCAGCAACAATGCGTTTCCGAAGCCCGGCCACGAGCCGGCGGTGAAGTAGTTGCGGTGCGCGATCTGTCCCAGTTCACCGTCGAAGATCGTGAAGTTCCAACCGTAGGTGCCCTTCCACCACTGCCCGTTGTACTCGCCGCCCAGCTTGCCGTTCAATCCGATGTTGCTCGGAATGTTGCCGCCCGCTTCCGCGGCGCGCTGCTTCCACGCACCCATGTATTCGAGCACCCAATTGCGGTACTTTTCCTCACCGGTCAGCGCATAGGCGTTCAGCCCCAGAATTGTCGACGCCAGATTCAGCGAGTTGTCGCCCACGCTGTCGAGATACTCGTCGCAGTGGGACAGCATCTTCTTGTAGTGCTCTTCGAGATTCAACATCCTCCCGCGCCCGGCGGGATTGTGCAGCAGGTGAAAGGTGCCTGGCACCGGATCGCCCACCCAGTCATAGGTCGTCGCCTTGCGCAGCATCGGCCCCTTGCTGCCCGTCCAAATGCTCTTGATGATCTTCAACGCGGGATCGTAGTTCGGCGCCTCCGGGTCCTCGCCCATATACATCGCCGCGAAGCGCCGCGAACGCTGCCGGTATAGCTCATCGTTTGGGTCCGACAAGCCCTGCAGCAGAAACGCGCGCATGCCCTCGGCCGTGTGGAACCAGTCGGACTGCGTGATGAACTCCTTGCTGTAGGCCCCGTTTGCCGCCAGATCCGTCAGCTTCGTGCGCAGCTCGTTGTACTGCTTGAGGTGCCCCTCTTGCCCCTTCTTGAACAATTCGAGCGTCGAATCCGATCCGCCCAATGCGTGCAGCAGCGTCCAGTTCCAGTACGTTTCAATCGCGTCGTCGGGCCCATCGAGCGTGCCCCATCGCGGCGTGTGCGCCAGATATCCACGCTCATCCACAAACTTCTGTGCGAACTTTTCCACGGCGAGCGAGTTGTACTTCAACAGTTCCCGCTCCAACAGCGCCCACGATGGCGGCGGCATCGGTGTGGCGATGCGGATCGTCGTTTCCTGTCGAACCTGCTGGGCATAGCAAAGCGAGGTGAAAGCGAGGGCAAACGAAAGTGCAGGCTTCATGGCTCGAAACAACATATCAATTTGATACGATTCCTCCAACACCATGCGATTTTTGGGGTTCCTTTTACTCACTGCGGCATTGGCCTCCGCGCAGGTATCCACCTTCACCGGCACACGCACGGAATCGATTCAACTGAAGGCGGGCCAGCTTGTCGAAGTCTACGCGGGCCTTCCCTCACCTTCTGAGCTGCCGGCCAATGGGCGGA
Source organism: uncultured Solibacteraceae bacterium (assembly GCA_964449665.1). GTDB lineage: Bacteria > Acidobacteriota > Terriglobia > Bryobacterales > Bryobacteraceae > JAFLBB01. The sequence continues at coordinate 8,966 of CAYUZM010000069.1, read as the reverse complement.
TCGCCGTGGAGTGGCAAAACTACCGCAAGATCCTTCACGCCTTCGATCCCGACTTCTATATCGTCTACCGCGCCCCAAAGGCGGGAGTCTACAAACTCAGCGTCCGCATCGTCGAAAGCGAAGAGCCCATCTTCAACAACCCCCGCTGGCGCGAAACCGGCACCATCGGCAGCATTACGCCGTTTCCTAAATCCACTCCCTGGCCCGCCGGCAAATCGGTGAAATTGCGCGCCTGGTTGAAGCCCGTCTTCCCTGGCGGTTCCCAGCGAGGGCAAGTTCTCGAGGCCGAACCCAACGACTCCATCGCCGAAGCCCAGCCCATTGCCCTTGGTGCTTCCGGCAGCGATGAGAACCTCCACATCACGGGCGGCGCCGACGACGCGGAATACTTCGACAACGGCAACATCGGCCAAAGCGGTATCGACTGGTTCCGCATCGAATACAAAGGTTCGGAGGCGCGCCTCTTCACGGCCAACCTCGGCCTGCCCGACCCGTTCGTCGTCGCCCAGCTGCTCTTCTACACCGAAGACGGCAACGAGTACCGCGAAGGCGCGAATCCCAACGAGCGCGTCCACCAGCAAACCGAAGGCCACCGCACCGCCATGTCCCGTCTGCTCAAACCCGGCGGCGTCTATTTTTTGAAGGTCGAAGCGAACTCACCCGGATACGATGTCGAACTCCGCATCCGTAAGCCCGCCCCTTACAACGATCCGCGCGAGGCCATTCGACAGGCGATGTACGACCACATCGGACAGGTCGACGCATGGCTTCTCAATCGCCCCCGTGGCGCCGCCGTCGACCGCCGCATCCGCGACACTGGCAGCCTCCTCGGAACCCACTGCATGAGCTGTCACACGCAATCAGGCGTGTGGGGGCCCGCCGGTCCGCTCAAGCACGGCTACCGCGTCGAGAACATGGTGAACTACCGCCACCTTGCGAACCTCGCCTACGAGTCCATGCGGCCCACCAATGAACTCGCCGAAGCGGCCAACAACACCAGCCTCGCGCCACTCGATCTCGGCGACGGTCCCGCCGGCACACGCGTCGCGGGCTTCAACGTCACCACGCTCGAAGAAATCGTCCCCGCCCGGCGTCTCCATGCTGCCCAACAAATCCGCGCCGCCAACTTCGTTCTGCAATCGGCCGACCCCAGTGGCATCAACGCCGCCGGCCCTGGCTCCAACATCGGCCAGGCGCTCGTCTACCGCTTCGCCGGAGCGATTCTCGAACGGGCCTGGAAAACTACGCGCAACCCCAAATACTTCGAAGCCCTCGAAGAAAAGGCCCAGAAGATACTGAAGGTCAACCCGCGCTTCTCCGATGACATGTCGAATCGCATTCTCTTCTTCAAGGAGGTCTTCCCACCCAACTACGTCCAGCTCAAAGGCGAGACCGACGAAGTGAAGGCCTTCTGGAAGACCGTCGAAGAACAGATCGCCAAAGACGCCGCCCGCCTGCGTGCCACACAGCGCCCTGACGGTATGTGGCAGTTCGACCCCGGCACGTTCGACGAAGCCACCAAAGCATGGCGTCTGAAGAACGACGAAAAGGATGTCGACCCCGCGCCCACGGCGCTTGCCATCATGGCCCTCCACGCGCTCGGCGCAACGGACAAGGACCCGCAACTCAAACTTGGCGTCGATGCCATGCTGCGCAAGCAAGACCCCTTCGGCCGCTGGAACGAACACGCCCTCACCGGCTTTGTCACCACGGCCTATACGCTTCAGGCCTTCGCGCGCCTTTTCCCCGCGAACGATCCTAAACCCACCCGCGCCGACTTCACTGCCAAGCCTGGTGAACTGCTCGCCGATACGGTGGCCCGTTACCGTGCCCTGGCCCAACTTGGCGTTTCTCCTGACGACCGCGAGTTCCTCGACATCGCTGTCGAAGGCGCGAAACACCGCAGCCCGCATGTCCGCTATTGGGCGTATCAGGCGCTCGGCGCAATCCACGACGAACGCGGCGTCCAGCAACAAATCGCCGGCCTCGGCGACCCGGTGAAGATGGTGCGCGAAGCCGCCCGCTGGGGACTTCGCCAGACGTTGCTCGACGACAAAGGTTGGGACTCCCTCTTCCCCGCCATCGCCTCTGGCGACGACCTCACCCGCGAATGGGCCGCCGGCGCACTCGTCATGCGCGCCGATACGGTGATGACCCGTTCCGCCGTCGTCTGGAAGCGCCTGACGTCCACGCTCGACCGCATGATGAACAACGACCCCCATCCCGCCGTCCGCGCCTGGGCCACCCGCGCCGCCTGGAACTGGTGGGTCTGGAATCCGCCGGTCCGCAACGGCCTCAACCGCGCCTTCCTCACCATGCTCGATGGCGAAGAACCCTCCGCGCTCGCCGAAAACGCCAAGCGCTATCAGACCGAAGCACTATTCATCGCCAACGGCCAGCGCGCCAATGGAAGCAAAGAGCATCAGTACCCTGAACTCACTCAGTTGTTCGACGAGTTGAACAGGAAGATGGATCAGCCCTCGCCCGTCCTTGCCCGCCGCATCGTCAACATCGCTGCCACCTTCTACAACCAGGCGGGCGGCGACGGCGGCCCCGGCCAAATGGGATACGTGACTCCGAAATCGAGCGACGCCATCGGCAAGGCCGTCTACGCCTATTGGGATTGGCTCCGCCCCGACGCCCCCAAAGCGCATCTGAAACTCGCACTCGAAGCCGCCGCCAACGTCATCCACGAACCGCTCCAGAAGAAGCTCCTCGACTTCTCCACCACGGGCCCCGAAGAGTACCGTACGCTCGCCGCCACGTCGCTCGCCGACCCTCGCGTCATCACGCTCAACGCCGCGCAGGAGTTCGTCGAGCCCCTCATGGAACAGGTCCATCGCGGAGCGAAGGAACCCGAACGCCGCGTCGAACTCGTGAACCCGATCATCAAATTGTTCGCGCGCGCCCGCTGGAACATGCCCAAGACGGAGGAGCAGCAAAGCATCTTCTACAAACTCCTCGTGCCCGAGTTTCCCGAAGAGCGCGGCAAGCTCGAAGAGAACACGCGCGCCCTCCTGCAGATGGATAAGGACAGCCCCGACTGGTTCCTGGCTCGCGGCATCGGCCGCATCATCCACTCCAATCCCGATCTCCAAACTGCCGCGCTCGTCAGCCGCTTCCCGGCGAAATTCGCAACGCCCATGGACGAGATGCTCTGGCTCGATAGTGCCCGCTGGCTGCTCACCTGGGACACGCCGCTGCCCGAGGTTCGCCCCAAGCAATCCGCTCCCGATCCGCACAAAGCCGCGCGTGATCGCGCCGCCTCGCTCGTCGCCAAGCAACTCACCACGCCGAAGGTGGACGGCCGCCTTCGTGGTGGAGCCATCGCGCTCGCCGCCGCGAACTCGAACGTCCGCCACCATCCCATTGTGCGAGCCGCCCTCGAGCCGATACAGCCCAGGCTCTACGAACCTGACGCCGACGGCGCAAAGGCCCTCTCGGCCGACTGGAAACGGAACTTCGAATACTTCCGTGACTGGGTCGCCCCCGAACTCCTCCGTCCCAACCGCGACGACGAAACCGCCTGTCTCACCTGCCACGGCCTCGCCGGCCGCGTCCCCTCGATGGAACTGAAAGCCCCCGACGACCGAGGCTACCTCTCGCCGCAGAACATGTGGGCTGACTACAACATCCTCCTCGAACGCGTGGACGCCAACGACGTGGAAAACTCCAAGCTCCTCCGCAAGCCGCTCAACGTTCAATCGGGCAAGGAGGACGGCCACCAGGGCGGACGCCGCTACAACCCCGAAGACCGCGGCTATCAGATCCTACGCCGCTGGGTCCTCGACGCCGCCCAACTGAAGAAGGCGAACGTCACTGCAACCGCCACGAGGGGCGCACAATGAAACTCACCACAGCCTTACTCATCTTCGTCATCACCGCCTCTGCCGCCGATGTCAAAGTCATCGCCCCGCCCGGCGGCGATCCGCCTATCGGCCCCTATAGCCCCGCCATTTTCGCCGGCGACTTCCTCTATGTCTCTGGCCAGGGCGCGGCCAAACGCGATGGTACCTTTCCAGCCACCACCGGAGAACAGGTCGAGCAGTGCCTCACCAACGTGAAGACTCTAGTCGAAGCGGCAGGCCTCACGATGCAGAACGTCGTCTATGCGCACCTGTATTTGAAGGATGTCTCAAGCGGAGAGGACGTCCACTTGCGCAGGCATCTGGGAGACGCCTCCCACTACCTCGCCGCCAACACCGCCTGGGCCAAATTCTTCCCCAAAGACCCGCCCGCCCGCGCCGTCGTCGGCGTCTCCCGCATTCCCACCGACTCGCCGGTCGAAATTACCGTCGTCGCCTATCGCGATCTCGCACGCCGCAAAGTCATCACGCCTCCTGGCCCCTCCTCAACACTTCCCGTCTCCCCCGGCATCATGGCCGGAGACCGCCTCTACCTCTCCGGCTTTCTCGGTGAGGGCGGCTCCCCTGCCGACCGCGTCGAACGCGCCTTCTCCCAAATGGAAGCCACCCTCAAAGCCGCCGGCATGGACTTCCGCCACGTCGCCTTCGTCAACCCCTACCTCACCGACGACATGCCCATGGATGTCATGAACCGCGTCTACGCCTCCAAGTTCGAATTCGGGAACACGCCCGGCCGCGCCACCATCCGCGTCGCCTCGCTTCCCAATGGCGCGAGCATCGAGTTCACCGGTGTCGCCGTGAAGGACCTTGCCCAACGCCGCGCCGTGCGTCCCAAGAACATGCCGCCCAGTCCCACAGCCAGCCCATGCGTCTTCGCGGGCGACACGTTCTACTGCTCGGCCAAGTCCGGCTTCATTCCCGGACCCAACAGCGGCATTTACGCGGGCACCACCGAAACCCAACTGCGCCAAACCATGCGCAACCTGCTCGACGGCCTCGAAGAGGCGGGCCTGGACTTCTCCAACGTCGTCGCCGCCAATGTCTACCTCGACGACGTCGGTGAGTTCGCCCAAATGAACAAGGTCTACGCGGAATACTTCAAGAGCGCGCCGCCCACGCGCACTACCCTCCAGCAGTACCCCGCTATCAAAGAGCGGAAGGCTGACGGCCGCGGCCGCTGGCCTACGCTCGAGCAGATTTCCATCATCGCCGTGAAGTAATGTAGAAGGCAGGTGTCTATGCTTCCCGAATTCCTCCGCGAACTTCTCCATGGCCGGTTCAACCGCTTAACCCGCCGCCACGTCCTCACCGCGACTGGCTTCGCCGCCGCGGCACAGCACGTCGCCATCACTCCTCCCGCCCAGGCCGCCGAAGGTGGAGCGCTCCAAATCGGGCCCAACATCTTCCAATCTATCGGCGTGCGCCCGCTCATCAATTGCAAGGGCACCTTCACCATCGTCAGCGGCTCGCAAAGCCTGCCCGAAGTGAAGCAGGCCATGATGGAGGCGAGCAAACACTACATTCACCTCGATGAGTTGATGGCCGCCGTCGGCAAGCGTCTCTCCACGCTCACCGGCGCCGAATGGGGCATGGTCTCCAACGGATGCGCCGCCGCCCTCGCCCACGCCACCGCGGCCTGCATCGCCGGCGCCGATCCGGAAAAGCTTCAGCGCATCCCCAAACTCGACGGCCTCAAGAATGAGGTCATCGTGCCCCGGCACTCGCGCAATGTCTATGACCACGCCATCCGCATGATCGGCGTCAACATGATCACCGTCAACAGTCTTGAAGAGCTGCAAAAGGCCTTCAACCCGCGCACCGCGATGGTGATGGTCCTCGCCGGGCCGCAAGCCGACCGTGAACCGCTCTCCACGCAAACCATCTCGCGCATCGCCAAAGAGCACAACGTACCCGTTCTCGTCGATGCCGCCGCTGAAGTGCTCACCATTCCCAACAAGCATCTTCAGGCCGGCGCCACGCTGGTCGCCTACAGCGGGGGCAAGTGCCTGCGCGGTCCGCAAGCCGCCGGCCTGCTCCTGGGCCGCAAGGATCTCGTGCAGGCCGCCTGGCTCCACAGCGCCCCGCACCACGCCCCCGGCCGCGCCCTCAAGTGCGGTAAGGAAGAGATTATGGGCATGCTCGCCGCCGTCGAAGCGTGGGTCAAGCGCGACTACCAGGCCGAGTTCCGCACTTGGGAATCCTGGCTCGCTGCCATTGCCAAAACCGTCGAATCGGTCCCCGGCGTCACCACGCAAATCCGCCAGCCCAACGGTCTCTCCAACAATTCGCCTCAAATCACCATCCGCTGGGACGCCGCCAAGATCGGCATCTCCGGCCGCGAAATGGAGAAATACGTCTACGAATCCGACCCGCGAATCGTCCTCGGTGCCGCCTCCGGCGATCGCGACGGGAAGGAACCGAGCACGGTCACCATCATGCCCTACATGATGATGCCCGAAGAACACAAAGTGGTCGCCGAACGCCTGCGCGCCGTGCTCTCCAATCCGCCCAAACTCCCACAGCCGCAGCCGCCCTCAGGCCCCGCCGCCAACGTTGACGGCCAGTGGAAAATAACCATCAACTACACGCTCGGCTCGGCCGATCACCAACTCGTCTTTGAGCAGAAGGACAACAGCCTTGCCGGCACGCATCGCGGGGGCATCACTGCCGGAGACATTCGCGGTTCCGTCCAGGGCCCCGAAGTGCAGTTCTTCAGCCGCCATCGCTACGAAGGAACGTCGCTCACCTACGCCTTTACCGGCAAGGTTGAAAACGGCCGCATGTCCGGCACCGTGGAGATGGGCGAATACGGAAGCGCCGAGTGGACCGCCGAACGCTTCCGCTACGGAGCCTAGAAACTCACGCAGACCGAGGAGGTCTCCCACAGCACCGAATCCTGCTGGAAGGCCTCCTTGTAGACATTGATCACGCCATGAAGCGCCGCGCGAACCGCGGTCGTGTCTTCATGCACGAGCAACAACACCTTTGCCCGCTCATGCGTGATCTTTCCGCCGGGTCCCCGCCACTGCCCATTCGCTTCCCAAACGGTCAGCCCCTCGGGAAATTTCGGCGTCACCGTACCCGCCAGGAACGCCTTCCACTGTGTTTCGCCAATCGGCGCCTTGCCCGCCGTCAGCCCGAAATAGAGCGTCGTCCGCGTGTAGGGACGCCCCTGTGGGCCGCATGGTGACGCGGGCACCGTCGCGCCGCCGGTCGGCGCCGGCGCCGAGGCAAACATGGCGGTAAATAGCAAAATGGCAGGAAGCAACGTACGCATCAAATCGTCTGTCGTGCCTAAGCGTTCAAACGGTATACGCGCCGAAACGCCCGCCGGACGCTCAACTGAGGACGAAAATTCCCCGCCGCGCCCGCGCTACCGCGACGCCGTCGTCGCGGGTCCAAACGCGTACAGCGCCCCGCGCGTACGCACGTAGATGATGTTGTCCACAATCGCCGGCGTCGCGTGGCAGATGTCGTCGAAATCGTTCACCGCCAGCACCTCCCACTCCGGCGCCGCCTTGAGCACCGCCAGTTTGCACGCCTCGCTCAACACGAACACCTTGCCATCGGCCCCCACCGGCGAACTGAAGAACGGCTCCTGCAGACCCGGCAGCCGCCCCTGCTTATGCACCTCGCCCGTCTTCGGGTCGAGCGCCGTCAGAATGCCGCTGTCCTTCACCAGGTACAACACGCCGTTATAGAGCAGCGGTGAAGGCACGTTCGGCAATGACTTCGAATACGTCCACTGGATGCTGCTCGTCATATCGCCCGAACCGCCCAGCTTGATCGCCCGAATGCCGTTCACCACCGCGCGCTTCGATTGAAACAGCTTCCAGTCGCGTTCGCCCAATGTGCCGTCCACATCGAGGTCGTACGAAATCCACTCCTTGGGCATTTTCGGATACTGGCCCGCCACTTCGTCCTTACTTAGCTTGCCGTCCTTATCCGCGTCAAGCTTCTCCAGCGTCGCAGCGAACGAAGGAATCTCCTCCTGCTGCCCCGGATCCGCCTCGCCGGCCCATCCCAACACGTACACGTTCTCGCCATCCATCACCGGCGTCGGTTTCAACTGCCACGTCAGCCCGCGTGAATACCACACCACCTCGCCCGTCTCCACCTGGTACGCCGTTAACTGATACGACCCCGCCAGCAGCACCTGCGCCGGACCTTTCGCCGGCTTATACAGAATCGGCGTCGAAAACCCGCGCGTATACTCGGGCCGCTCCACGCGCCACTTGACCTTCCCCGTGTCCTTGTTCACCGCCACGAAAAAGCTGCCCGACTCCGCGTCGCAAGGCTGCAAAAGCGTGGTGCCCGACAACACCGGCGAAGCCGCCTGCCCAAACGGGTTGTTAAACGGACCCAAAGGAAGCCGCCAGCGTTCCTTGCCATCATGCGTGTACGAAACCAACCCATAGTCGGTGAAAAACGCATACACGTTCTGCCCGTCGGAAGTCGGCGTCGGCGACGCCGGCGAATTCGACTTGTGCAACTCCTGCACACGCGGCCGCGGAACCTCGCGCCGCCATAACTCACGCCCGCTCGCGCGCTCCAGGCCGATCAGATAGATCTTCGGCCCGTCAAACGCACTTAGGAAAATGCGGTCGCCCACCACGATGGGCGAACCATGCCCCGCGGGCAACGGCGTCTTCCAAAGCTCCTGCCCCGGACCAAACGTCGTCGGCAGATTGGTCGAGGTCGAAACGCCCGACGAATTCACTCCGCGGAACTGCGGCCAGTCGGCGCCCCATGCCAGCGCGGAACTCAAAGCGGCAACGAGAATGGCACTCAAACGCATGTGGGCAGCATATCGCAACAACGGTGCTCCCGCGGAAATCCCTGAATCAGGGCCACCAGGTCTATCTCGCAGCCGCCGCTGCCGTCCCAAATGCGAAGAGCGCGCTGCGCGTGCGCACGTAGATGTAGATGGTGTTATCCACAATCGCCGGTGTTGCATGGCATGTGTCGTCGAAGTCGTTCACGGCGAGCAACTGCCATTCCGGTCCCGCCTTCAACACCCCCAGCTTGAATGCACCGCTCAGCACGAACACCTTCCCGTCCTGGCGGCTGGCCCATCCCTACCGGATGGTCGCGCATAAC
>CAYUZM010000068.1:0-13275 GCA_964449665.1 uncultured Solibacteraceae bacterium | reverse complement strand
CAAAATCTGGAAGGCCGTGCCCGGCGAAAAACCCGTCGTCTTCCGCGAGGCGAGCAACAAGACCAACGGCAACGACTACGACGGCAGAGGCAACCTCTATCACTGCGAAGGCGGTTCGCACCGCATCACCAAGACAGACCGCAAAGGCGCCGTCACTGTCGTCGCTGAAGGCTACCAGGGCAAGCGGTTCAACGCGCCCAATGACATCATCGTGCGCAAAGACGGACATCTCTATTTCACCGATCCCGCCTTTGGCGCAAGCCAGGAAACGGGCCGCCAGCTCGACTTCTTCGGCATCTATCACGTGACGCCCAAGGGCGAAGTGGAATTGATCGCCAAGCCGAAAGGGCGCCCCAACGGCATCGCGCTTTCGCCGAACGGAAAAATCCTCTACGTGGACAACAGCGACGACCGCGCCGTCTACGCCTACGATCTCGACGGCAAGGGCGCGGCATCGAACGAACGGCTGCTGATCAGCGGCATCAAAGGAGTGCCCGATGGCATGGCGGTGGACGAAAAGGGCAATCTCTACGTGACCGCCGACGGCCTGGAAATCTATACGCCCGAAGGCAAGCCGCTCCACACCATCGAATTTCCCGAGATCCCGCGCAACGTGGCCTTCGGCGACGCGGATTTGCAGACGCTCTACGTCACCGCCTACACCTCGGTCTACCGCGTGCGCGTCAACGTGAAAGGTTCGGTCCAGTATTAACGAGTCGAGGCGTTATCCGAAGCGGCCCTTTCTCGGCGTGGGCGCTCTCATCATCGATCGCGACCGTATTCTTCTGGTACAACGCGGCAAGCAGCCTCTCAAAGGCTGGTGGTCGCTGCCCGGTGGTGTGGTCGAAACGGGCGAACAGTTGACCGAAGCGATCAAGCGCGAAGTGCGCGAAGAGACCGGACTCGAAGTGGAACCCCAGCTCGTGGTGGAAATTTTCGAGCGCATCCTGCGCGACAAGGAAGGCAAGCCCGAGTACCACTACGTGCTGATCGACTACTTGTGCAAGGCCAAAGGCGGCGAGCCCAAACCCGGCGACGATGCGGCCGCCGTGGAGTGGGTCAAACGCAAGGATCTTGCCTCGAGAAAGGTCACCGAGGGAACGTTGGAAGTCATTGAATTGGCGTTCAACAAGAAGGAAGCGCTCAAACAGAGTTCTGCGAAGCGGAAGAAGTCATGAATCAGACAAGCGCGGCGTTGCTGGAATTCGATGCCCTCAAACATCTATTGGCCCGGTTTGTGCAATCGCCGGGCGGCCGTGAGCGATTGGCCGCCCTGGCGCCTACAATGGACCGCCGCGAACTGGAAGCGCTCGGCGTCGAAACGCAGGAAGCCATCGATTACCTGAACCTCGCCGCCCAGCCGCAAGTGGCCGCGCGCGGCGCCGCCTTCCGTGTCCGCTTCGACAACCTGCCCGAACTCGATCTGCACCTGGGCAAGCTGCGCATCGAAGGCGCGGCTCTCGAACCGGGCGAAATTCTCGAACTGACGTCCGTGCTCGACCGCGCCGCCGACGTGCGCGCCGTGCTGAACAGCGTGGCCGATCGTTTTCCGCGTCTCGGCTCCCAGGCAGCCCGCATCGGCGACTTCCGCCCTCTACTGCGCGAGCTCTCCGGCAAAATCCTCCCCGATGGTTCCGTCGCCGACTCGGCCTCGGTCATGTTAGGCCGCGTGCGGCGCGACATCGAACGCCAGCAGCGCAACATTCAACAGTCGCTCGAACGGTTCCTGCGCACCCATCGCGACGACGGCGTGCTCCAGGAAGAGTTCATCACCATCCGCAATGACCGCTTCGTGGTGCCCGTCGTCACCGGGCACAAGCGCAAAGTCGAAGGCGTGATTCACGCCTCGTCCGGCTCCGGTCAAACCATGTTCGTCGAGCCTCTCGAAACCATCGAGATGAACAACGACCTTGTGCGCCTCCGTGAACAGGAGGCCCGCGAGGTGTTCCGCATTCTCGCCGAGATGACCACGCACCTGCGCGAGGCGCGCGGCGAAATCTCGGAAACCTGGCAGGTGCTGGGCGAGCTCGATTTCCTCTTCGCCAAAGGCGCGTTCGCCATGGAGTTTGGCGGCGTCACGCCGCGTTTCAGCTTGAAGGGCGAGCCCCGGCTGCATGTGGCCTCGGCCCGGCACCCGCTGCTCGAAGATGTGTTGCGGCGCCATCGAAAACACGTCGTGCCGCTCGATCTCACGCTGGAAGGCGTCACCCGCACCTTGCTCATCAGCGGCCCCAACACGGGCGGCAAAACCGTAGCCCTCAAAACCGTCGGCTTGCTCGCCTTAATGGCCCAGTGCGGTCTTCCCGTCCCCGCCGCCGAAGCCGAGTTCCCCATCTTTGCCAACATTCTCGCCGACATCGGCGACAACCAGTCCATCGAACAGTCGCTCAGCACCTTCTCCGCGCACGTGGCGCGCCTCGGGAACATCTTGAGCGAAGTCACTGCCGATTCGTTGGTCTTGCTCGACGAAGTCGGCCGCGCCACCGATCCCGAAGAAGGCGGCGCACTGGGCGTGGCCATAGTCGATCACGTGCGCAAATGGGGCGCCTTCGCTCTCGCCTCCACACACCTGCTCGCGCCGAAAATCTATGGCGCATCCACCGAAGGCGTGCTCAACGCCGCCATGAGCTTCAACGAACAAACGCTCGAACCCACTTATCACATGCGCACGGGAATGCCCGGCGCTTCGGCCGGCCTGCGCATCGCCGAACGGCTCGGCCTGCCCGCCACCGTAATCGAACAGGCGCGCGGCTACCTCAGCACGCAACAACAGGAACTGGCTCGCCTTCTGCGCCTGCTCGAAACGCGCGTCGACGAACTGACCCAGCGCGAATCCGAGGTCCGCCCCGAACGCGACCGCATCGAAGCCGAACGCAAGTCGCTCAAAGACCTCTGGGAGAAGCGCGAATCGCAGAAGCTCGCCGAGTTGGAGCGCCGCAACGAAGCGATGCTCGACGATTTCCGCAAGCGCGCCGAAGAGACGATCGAACGCCTTGCCGATGGCGGCGAGCAGCGCAAGATGGCCGCCAAAGGCGCGCAGCGCGTGGCCCAGATCAAACGCGAGTTCCGCGAAGAGTTCGCCGCCACCGTCCGCACCACGCAGCGCCAAAGCGAAACGGGCGCCTACGAACAGGAGGCCCTGGCGATTCACGAAGGCTCGCGCGTGCGCCTGAAAGGCGTGCGTGAACCGGCGCGCGTGCGGCGGCTGATCGGCGAAGATCGCATCGAGGTGGAAGCAGGGTTCATGAAGCTGCAAATGGAACGCAGCGACGTGATTGAAGTACTGCCCGATACGCCCGACAGCGCCAAACTCCCGACCAACGTCACCTTCCGGGGCACCGAAGCCCCGCTGGTCAGCTTCCGCGAGTTGAACCTCATTGGTAAACGCGCCGACGAATCGCGCGATGAAGTAGAGAAGTTCCTGGACCAGGCCGCGCTCGCCGGTCTCAGCCGCGTGCGCATCGTGCATGGGCACGGCATGGGCATCCTCAAAAAGCTGGTGCGCGAAATGCTCAAGGAAAGCCAGCACGTCGCCAAGTTCTACGAAGCGCCCCCCACCGAAGGCGGCGCCGGCGCAACCGTTGCCGAGATGCGTGAAGGATGACAATGAAGCGAACCTGGCTGACGGCATTGTGCGCGCTGTTGTGGGCCGCGTGCGGCGTGCCGTCGATTTCACCCATCGCCTCGGCCGCCCGCAAAGGCGATGTGGAATCCATCGCTTCACTCGCCAAGGCCGGCCAATCCCTCGACGAGCCCAGCGGCGTCAACGGGTGGACGCCGCTCATGCACGCCATTCATACCGACAAATTGCAGAGCGTTGAAGCGCTTCTCAAAGCGGGCGCCGACGCCAATCGCAGCTGCTGCCGCGGACTGACGCCGCTCATCCTCGCCTCCGGCAACGGGCAGCAGGAGATCGTCAGCCTGTTGCTCCAACGCGGCGCGGACGCCATGCACAAAGGCGACGATGGCCGCACCGCGCTCGACGTCGCCATCATGGGACTCAGCCATATGGAGGGCGCGCCCATGGGCGCCTGCCATCCCGGCGCGGCAAAGGAACTGCTGGAGGCCGCGCCCCGCTTGCGCGACACTGTCCGCATGGCCCGCGTCGTGGAGGCCCTCCACAAGTGCCCCGAAATCGAGAAACTGTTGGCCACGCCGTCGCGTTGATTTTCTTCGAATCTCGCGCCCGCCGCCATTCGTATGGAGTGAGTATGAAGTGGCTGGCCGGAGTGTGGGTCGTGGCGGCGCTCGCGCAGGAACCGCCCAAAATCGCCGTCGACGTGCAGTTGGTGAACCTCACCGCCACCGTGCGCGACTCCCGCGGCGGCCTCATGCCAGGCTTGGCGAAAGACGACTTCGAGATCGTCGAAGACGGCGCCCCCCAGACCATTCGCTTCTTCGCCCGCCAAACCGACCAGCCGCTCTCCATCGGCCTGCTCGTCGACTTCAGCGGCAGCCAGCAGGAGTTCGTCAAGAAACACCGCCGCGATATCGAAACCTTCCTTAAGAGCGTCATCGGACCCAAGGATCGCGTGTTCGCCGTTTGCTTCGGAAACCAGTTGCGCCTGATCTCAGACTTCACCGGCGACGTCAACAACGTCATGGACGAGCTCAAAAATTTCGGCAAAGGCGATCGAAAATATCCCAAGCTCGGCGGCGACCAGCCGCGCGAGGGCGGCACCGCCTTCTACGACGCGCTCTATCATGCAACCGCCAAGTTGCGCCCCGCCGAAGGCCGCCGCGCGCTGGTCATGTTCAGCGACGGCCAGGACAACTCCAGCGCCTATCACATGCTCGATGCGATTGAGTCCGCGCAAACCGCCGACGTGCTCATCTACAACGTGCGCTACACGACAACCGAAGCCGAAAAGGACCCCGCCAAAGCGCGCGACCTCTACGGCCAGCGCGTGATGGAACGCATCTCGGCCGACACCGGCGGCATGGCCTTCAACGCCAGCCGCGACAATCCGAAGGCCGCCTTCACCGCCATCTCCGAAGAGCTTCATTCACTCTACGAATTTGGCTATCACTCCACCACGCCCTCGCGGGACGGCCGCTTCCGCCGCCTCGAGATCCGCGTCAAACAGCCCGGCCTCAAGGCGCGCGCCAAGTCGGGCTACTACGCGCGGTGAGCCGGGCCGCCTCCATGTCGCCTCCCTTGACAGCGAACCCAAACTCCGCTATTCCTACTCATGCTGGCACCTGGTTCCGGCACCAGTCTGGAGACAGGCATGTGCAGTAACGCGTGCCCATGATCGTGGCAAGCCTCCATAGCTTTCCGGTCTTGGGCGTATGTCCCGTCTCAGGTATGTCCCGTCAGGGATTGTTTCCCGGGAGGGAAAGCCCCTCGATTCCGTTCGCCGGGTCGAGGACTGTCGATATGTTCGTGAGCCTGCAAATTCCGCTCGCTGACCTGCGGCCCTTCGAAAGGGACGCCACCGGTAAGCTCACCGTCCCCACTTGGCCGATCCCCAACCTGAATCGCGAATTCATTCGCGGCTTCGGCCCGGTCAGCAAGCGCCTCTCCGGCGGCATTGAGGACTGGCAGGGCGAATCGGTCTTCTGCAAAGCCTCGCGCGCCGTGCGCATCATTCCCTGGCCCGGCGCCCCAGGCCGCTGCGTCTTCCGGCGTTTTCTCCACAACGGCCCGGTCGTGTCCCGGTTCGAACTGGGCTATCTCACGCCTCCCGACGGCGCCATCCAGGAAACACTGAACGCGTTCCTCTCCATGCCCGTCTCCGTGCCGGCCGGTAAGTCCGGTCCGCGTATCGCGGAATTGGCTGCTTGTGGTTCGCGCCTCGCCGCGCACTACCTGGCCGCCACCACCAGCCGCAAGGGCGCGGCAGCCAGCCACAGCGGCACCGTAGCCCCGCAAAAGGGCTGGGTCGCCGATGGCGAACCGATGTTGCTCGTGGAAACCGATTCGGCTTCCGTCTGGCCGCCCTACACGCGTGAAGTGGCCGAGCGTTTTGGCATCCGCCTCAGGCACGGGCACGTTCCCTACGAAGGGCGCATGCTCGGCTGCTGGTTCATCGAAAGGCCCTCCGTTCTCCAAGGCGAGACGCGTGAACTGCTGCGCCGGATGCGCATCCTGCTGTCGCGCCTGCACAGCGAGCGCGAATGTCTGAAAGCGGTGCTCCGCGCCGTGAATCAGGGTAAGGTGCAGGCCTCTCAAGAGCGCCGCGAAGACGATCCGCTGCAGGCCTACCTGCAGGAATCCCTCACTTGGTTGGACAAAAAGGAAAACCTCGGCCTGCCTCAATCCGAGTTGCGTGCCTGGGCGCGCGACCTCGACGATTCCTTCACCCAAGGCGAACATGCGCAGCTACTCGAACTGCTCGGTCCGATTCGCCGCCAGTTGTTGAAGCGTGTGAGCGAATACACCAAACCCGCTCCGGCCGTACCCGCCGCCGGCGTCGAGTGCATGATCTCTTATTCCCATCGCGATGAGGACTTCCGCAAGGAACTGGAAAAACACCTCAGCGTCCTGCGTCGCATCGGCCTGCTGAGCGTTTGGAACGACCGCATGATCGCGCCCGGAGCCGATTGGGAGAAAGACATCGATGCCCGTCTCGATTCGGCGAAACTCATCCTCCTCCTGATCAGCGCCGACTTCCTGAACTCCGAGTACTGCTACGGAATCGAGATGAAGCGCGCCCTGGAGCGCGCAGCCGCTAAAGACGCCATCGTCGTCCCCATCATTCTGCGCAAGTGCCTGTGGCACGTCACTCCGTTGAAGGTCTTGCAGGCGCTCCCCCGCGACGCCGTTCCCGTGGCAACCTTCCCCCGCGCCGACGACGCCTACTCCGCCATCGCCGAAGAGATCATGCAGTTGCTTGAAAAGCAGAAGCAATAGCCCGCCCGAGGTCAACGCTCCGCCGCGCGGCGATATACTCTCCCCGTGAACCGCAGACGCTTTCTCTCCACTCCCGCGCTCGCCGCCGCCGGCGCGCATGCCCTGCCGGCCGCCTCCACAAAAGACCTGATGGACCAGTTGGACAAGGCCGCCGCAAAGCCGGTTCTCAAACTCGATGGCCTCAAGTCGCCCGTCGTCATCGACTCCATTCGCCTGCTGAAAAAGGGCGGCGACCACTTCGTCCACGTGCGGTCCAAAGATGGCGCCGAAGGCCTCTCGCTGCCTCAATCGGGAAGGCCCGAAACGCTCGCGCCCATCCTAAAGGATCTCGTCATCCCCTTCTTCATCGGCAAAGACGCGCGCGGCCTGGAAGATCACCTCTGGGAACTCTACCGCTGGAAGAGCAATTACAAGATGTACGGCATCGCCCTGTGGAGCCCGCAAACATGGGTCGAATGCGCCATCCTCGACATGCTCGGGCGCATCGCCAAGAAACCCATCGGCGCGCTGATTGGCGAGGTTCGCCGCAAAGAACTGCCCGTCTACGTCGCCAGCGGACGCCGCGACACCACTCCCCAACAGGAGATCACCTACCTCCAGGAACTGCTCGACGAATCCGGCGCGCGCGCCGTCAAGTTCCGCGTCGGAGGCCGCATGAGCCGCAACGCCGACGCATCACCCAAGCGCACCGAAACGCTCATTCCCCTCGTGCGCAAAACCTTCGGCGACGCCATCGACATGCACGCCGACTCCAACTCCAGCTACGACGTGCCCAACGCAATCCGCGTCGGCCGCCTGCTCGAAGAAGTGAAGGCCGTCTACTTCGAGGAGCCCTGCGAGTTCGACCACTGGGAGCAGACCAAAGAGGTCACCGATGTGCTCACCATTCCCGTCGCCGGCGGCGAACAGGAGTTCAGCGACTGGCGCTTCAAGTGGGCCATCGCCAACCACATGGTCGACATTGTGCAGCCCGACATTCAGTACTACGGCGGGCTCATCCGCTCGATGCGCGTGGCAAGGATGGCCGATGTCGCCAACATGCCGACCACCGTCCATATCTCCGGCGGCTTCGGCTTCGTCTACATGCTCCACTTCGCCTCCGCCCTTCGCGATCCCGGCAAGTACCAGGAATACAAACTCGGGCACCAGAAGTACGGCCAGTGGTTCGACGGCGGCATCACCGTGAAGGACGGAAAAATGAGCGTGCCACAAACCCCCGGCGTGGGCATAGCCGATATCGCCGCCGTCCTCAAAGGCGCGGTTGAGGTTTAATTCAACAATTTTTTGTGAATCTCTTGCGGCATTTGGTTTCCCGGATTACGCTTCAAAATACAAGCCGCGCGGGTGAACCCGCGCAAACTGGGAGCTTACTGCCAAATGAAACAGAACTGTCTTCCCGCAATCGCAATCTGCCTGCTCGCGAACGCACTCTATGCGCAGGATTACCGCGCTCGATTAAGCGGCGAAGTAACCGACGCGAGCGGCGCGCCCATGCCGCGAGTGAAGGTGGAGCTGACCAACGTCGCCAGCCGCGCCACCGTCTCCACGGAGTCCAACGAATCCGGCGTCTACCTGTTCCAGTTTCTCGATCCGGGCGAATACCGCCTGTCCGCGTCGAGCGCCGGCTTCAAGACGTTCATCCAGGAACGCATCGTGCTGCAAACCGGCCAGCGCGCTGCGTTTGAGATCCGCCTGCAGGTCGGCGATACGGCCGAACGCATCGAAGTAACCGCCGCGGCGGCAGCGCTCGATACCGAGTCGGCCTCGCGTGGCCTCGTCGCCGGTTTGCTGCAGGTCCAGGAACTGCCCATCCGCTCACGCAACCCGTTGAACGTCGCCAACCTCCTTCCGGGCACCACGCAGCGCGGCCCTGGCGTCTTCATGGCGTCCTTCCACAACAGCGCCAACGCCACCATCGCCATCAACGGCGGCAGCCTCACGCAGAACGAGTTTCTCGTCGACGGCGCCCCCAATACCGCCCGCACCACCTCGGTGAATAACAACGTCGCCCTCATGCCTGTGTCGGAATCCATCGGCGAGGTCAGCGTCATCACCAACGCCTACGACGCCTCCTATGGGCGAACCTCCGGCGGCGTCATCAACTTCACCACGATCGGCGGCACCAGTGACCACCATCTCACCGGCTGGGGCTTCTTCCGCCGCAAGGAATGGAATGCCAACTTCTACGCGCTGAACGCGCTCGGCAGTCCCCGGCCCGAACAATCGGTGGATCAGCCCGGCTTCCAGGCCGCGGGCCCCGTTGAAATTCCCAAGCTCCTGAAGAAGAACGGCCGCAATGCGTTCTTCTACCTCGTCTCCTACGAGCGCTACCGCGAGCTCTATCCGCAGCCCATCCGCCTCGGTGTCCCCGAGCCCGAGATGCGTAACGGCGACTTCAGCCGCCTCCGCAATGCCACCGGCGAGCAGGTTCGCATCTTCGACCCCCTGAACACCACCGGCGACCCCGCCAACCCAACCCGCGTCCCCTTCGCCAACAACATCATTCCCGGCTCGCGCATCGACGCCACCGCCGCCGCCGTCACCAAGTATTTCCAGGATCCTAACGATCCCGGCCTCCCCAATCAGCGCTACGCCGCCGGCAACTTCAGCCTCCCGCTGTTTTCCTACTACCTCAACTTCTGGAACTGGAACAGCCGCTTCGACGCCAAAATCGGCGACATGGACCGCGTCTTTTTCCGCTACTCCACCAACAAACACACCCAGGAACGCACGCTGAACGGCATCATCGGACGCCCCGGCGAACAGGCCTACAATCCCTTCCTGCGCCGCAACCATGCCTTCATGGTCGATTGGGTCCGCGTGCTCAGCCCCTCGGCCACGTTGAACGTGCGCGGCAACTACGCCCGCTATGTGGAAGGCCAGGACACGGGCGGCAACTTCGGCTTCGATCTCACCACGCTCGGCCTTCCGTCGACCCTCCCCGGCCAGTTGGTGTTCCCCGATTTCTTCGGCGTGTGGGCCCTCACCGGCTACGGCCAGTTGGGCTTCAATCCCAGCCTTGAGTACAACAACACCTATAGCTCGCAAGCGAACCTCACCAAGATCATCGGCAGCCACACCCTCAAAGCCGGCGCCGACGTCCGCCGCTGGCACTTCCTGCAAAACACACCGGGCAATCCATTCCGCGTCGCCAGCAATGCCGCCTTCACCCGCTCGTCCTGGAACAACGCCGCCACAGAGGTGAACAGCGGCGACGCCTTCGCCTCATTCCTGCTCGGCACCGCCAGCGCCGGTTCAGCCGACTTCAACGTGCGGCCCTTCTTCCGCGGGTGGTACATCGCGCCTTACCTGCAGGACGATTGGAAAGTGTCGCGCAAGCTCACCATCAATCTGGGCCTTCGCTGGGATTACAACCCCACCGTCGACGAAAAATACGACCGCCTCGTGGCCGGCTTCGACGCCACCGCCAACAGCCCCATTGCCTCCAAAATCAGCGCCGCAAATCTGGCCTTGTATCCTCACTTGCGCGACCTGCGCGGCGGCCTCACCTTCGCCGGTGTCAACGGCGCAAGGCGCATCGCCACCGAAACGCCTCTCTCCACCCTGCAGCCGCGCATCGGCTTCGCCTACCGCTTGGGTGACAACACCGTGCTCCGCGGCGGCTACGGTCTGTTCTATGCGAACTGGCCCACCACCGACTACACGCAGACCCAGGGCTTCAGCACCTCCACCGCTCTTGTCTCCACCCTCGACGGTGGACGTTCGCCCTCCCCCAACACGCTCCGCAATCCCTTCCCCGGCGGTGTCCAGCGCCCCGTCGGTTCCTCATTGGGCCTGAACACCTTCGCCGGACAAAACTTTAACTGGTGGAATCCCAACGCCCGCATGCCCAAGGTGCACCAGTTCTCCCTCGGCTTCCAGCGGCGCTTGTCCAATGCGTCCTCGATCGATGTTTCCTACGTCGGAAGCCGCACCCGCGACCTGGTCACCACCCTGCCTGCCAACCTTCAGTCCGACGACTTCATCCGCCAGTGCGATCCCTCGCGCGGCGGCAATCGCGCCTTCTGCGACGCGCTCGTCCCCAACCCGTTCTTCAACCTTCCCGAATTCGCCGGCACCAGCCTCGGCCTCTCCAGCACCATCAGCCGTCAGCGCGTCACGCGCC
Source organism: uncultured Solibacteraceae bacterium (assembly GCA_964449665.1). GTDB lineage: Bacteria > Acidobacteriota > Terriglobia > Bryobacterales > Bryobacteraceae > JAFLBB01. The sequence goes on along the minus strand of CAYUZM010000068.1, from coordinate 2,293 downwards.
CCTTCCCGCAGTTCGACGGCGACCTCACCCAACTCGGCCGCAACGACGGAAAGATGTGGTACAACTCCGCGCAGGTCGCCTACCGCCACGTCTTCCAACACGGCCTCATGGTGAACGCCAACTACACCTTCTCCAAGCAGATTTCGCAAGAGGGCTGGATGAACAACTACGCCGCCATTCCGCAGCGCAGTCTGGTGAACTTCGACCGGCCCCATTCGCTGAAGGTCTCCACCCACTACGAACTCCCCTTCGGCAAGGACCGCAAGTTCGCCTCCACCGCGGGCCCCTGGACCAACCGCATCATCGGCGGCTGGGATTTGAACCTGTTCTACACTGCCAACTCCGGCGAGCCGGCCGAACTCCCCGGCAACGCCTTCATGCTGCGCGATCCCAAGATCAAGGCGGACCGCCATCAAACTATCGTCCGCGGCTGGAACCCGTGCGTGCTCCAAACCAACACCGATGGCACCGTCGCCCCCACCCGCGCCAGCACCGTCATCAACGGCTGCAGCACCACCGATTTCTCGCAATACGCCTGGCTGGTGCCCAACAACCAGTTGCTCACCTATCGCACCAATCCGCTCCGCAGCGGACAGATCCGCATGACGCCGCAGTACATGGTGGATTTCTCGGTCAACAAAACCGTGCATGTCACCGAACGCCTGCGCGCACAGTTCCGCGCCGAGGTGTTCAACGCGTTCAACCGCTTCAACCTGTTCTCGGTACGCTACAACACCAACCCGCTCGATGCCAACGGCAACTTCGGCAGCTACCTGCCGAGCGACGCCGGCGCCTCCTCGGGACCCATGCGCGACTCCCCGCCGCGCTCCATCCAGCTCGGTATCAAAGTACTCTGGTAGGGCGCCTCGCGCGCCCGCCCCTTACATCTCTCCGAGCGCCGCCAGCACTTCGGCGGCGTGCCCGGCGGGCTTCACCTTTTCGAAGATCTTCGCGATCTTGCCCTTGGCGTCGATCACGAACGTCGTCCGCGCCACGCCCATATACTTGCGGCCGTACATCGACTTCTCCTGCCACACGCCATAGTCATCGGCGATCTTGTGCTCTTCATCGGCAAGAATCGTGAACGGCAGCCCGTACTTCGTCTTGAATTTGGCCTGGTTCTTCACCGGGTCCGGCGAAACGCCCACGACGATCGCCTTCTTCTTCGTGATCGCCGTCGCGGCGTCGCGAAACTCGCAGGCCTCGGTCGTGCAACCGGGCGTGTCCGATTTTGGATAGAAATAGAGCACGACAATCGTGCCCTTGTGGTCCGACAACTGGAAGGGTTTCCCAGCGTCGTCAACAGCGGTAATCTTGGGTGCGGTGGAACCGGCTTTTAACATGGTGTCTCTTCTCTTTGATATTGGATCACGGTGGGAGGTTCAATGAATCGCCGCGAATTTGTTTCCCTTGCGGCCGCGCCCGTGGCCGCCGCCGCACCGCTTGCCGCCGCATGGAACCCCGGCTCCGTGCGCCACCTGCTGCCCGGCGCAAATCACGACCGCATCCTGCTCAAGGCCAGCTTCACGCGCCCCCTCGCCAAACCGCCCGCGCTGCGCGCCAAAGACCTCCGCGCCACGGGCCGCCCAACTGATAGCGAAGGCCTCTATTGGGCATTCGATCTCCCGCGCCTCAAGCCCGCCACCACCTACGAACTGCGCCTGCATGAAGCCGACGGCCAACCGCTTTGCGATCCTTGGCCTCTCCGCACGCTGCCCCATCCCGATGAGCAAGTCTCCAAGCTCCGCCTGATGGTCTACACCTGCGCCGGCGGCCACGAAGAGTTTCGCTCGCGCGAAGGCACGCTCGGATTCCTGCCCAACCTCCTCCGCCGCAAACTCCTTACCGCCGGCCTGCAACAAAACCCCGACGCCGTCATCGCCATCGGCGACCACACCTACTGGGACCAGCACTCAGGCAAGGCCGCCCTGCGCGTCACCGAAACCGAACTCGGCCGGAAGATCGGCGCTTTCGATCGAACACTCCCCGTCATCGGCACCCCCAATGAGACCATCCTCAAGCGCGCCATCGATCGCCAGATCGCCGATCTCTACGGCACCCTCTTCCGTTCCGTCCCCGTCTTCTTCCTGCAAGACGACCACGACCATTTCGAAAACGACGAAGCCACCGATTCCATCATCACCTTCCCGCCCGACGACTTCATGCTCCGCCTCGCCCGCACCGTGCAGGCCATGTACTATCCCGAGTTCCTGCCCGCACCCGGCCGCCCCCTGGCCCTGTCAGGCGTGGGCGCCGCCGATGAGGTGTGGTAGAGCGACACACCGATGGTAGA
>CAYUZM010000067.1:8291-13400 GCA_964449665.1 uncultured Solibacteraceae bacterium | reverse complement strand
GAGCGCCGAGTATTTGGGGCGGCGAGCGGCGGTGCGGTATTCGCGTTCGTTGGTTGCTTTGAGTTCAGGCTTGCGTCCTCCGGCGGCGAAGATCATCTTGGCCCATTCATACCAACTGACGGGCGTGCCACCACCCAGGTGAAGCACGCCGCGAACGTCGCGGCGCACGAGTTCGAGGGTGCGTTCGGCGACCGCGGGGGCGAACGAGGGCGAGGCGACGTGGTCTTCGACGACACGAATCTCTTTGCCGCCGTCGGCGAGGCGCAACATCAGTTCGGGAAAGTTGGAGCGGGCCGTGCGCACGCCGCCGGCGCCATAGACGCCCGAGACGCGGAGGACGAGAACGCGGTCGAGGTACGCCTGGGCGTAGAATTCACCGGAGAGTTTGGAGACGGCATAGGCGCCGAGAGGGTGGACGGCGTCCTGTTCGGTGTAGGGGCGGCTGGCGGTTCCGTCGAAGACGTAGTCGGTGGAGAAGTGGACGAAGAAGGCGTCGGTCTGGCGGCAGGTGACAGCCATGTGGCGGACGGCGAGGGCGTTCACCTGGAAGGCGGCGGCGGGTTCCTGTTCGGCGACGTCGACCATGTTGTAGGCGGCGGAGTTGATGACGAGGTCGGGTTCGAACGAGGTGATGTGGCGCTCGACGGCGGCGGGGTCGGTGATATCGAGGTTGGCTCGCGTGAGGGGTTGGACTTCGAAGCCGGAAGTGCGGAAGACGTTGACGAGTTCGACGCCGAGTTGGCCGGCGCTACCGAAGATGAGGACTTTGCGCATGCAAGGAATAGGGTAGCGCTAACGATGCGGCGACCGCGAGTGCCAGCCGCACGGCATACGCGGCCCAGGCGCGACGGGGTTTGGCGCGATGAGGTTCGACCGGGCCGGGATCATCGACGGGGTTAGGCGCGGTGGACTGGGCCGGGCGGGGTTCATCGACGGAGATTGGCGCGGTGTGGTTTGGCACGGCAGGCTTTAGGGCGATGTGGTGCGGCGCGGCAGGCGGCCAGTAAAGGCACCGGGCGGGGCGGCGAGCAACGCTTAGCGCGTGGGCGCGGGCTCGCGCGAGGCGGATTCGCCGAGGACGCGGTTGCGCATATTGGTGATTTCGTCGAGATTGACGAGTGAGTGTTCCAACTGGACGCCGATGCCGAAGCCATCGCCATCGGTGGCGGAGTAGCAGACCTCGCCGAGGAGCATGCCCTGCCCGACGTCGATGCGGATGACCGAATCGCATTCGAGCGGGCGGTCGGTCTTCAGACGGGCGCCGCGTCCCGAGATATTGACCAGAGTGGCATCAAACTCTTCTCGTGAACTATCGAGGAGAGTGACTCGGACGGGGCAGTTCCAGGCGATGCGGGGTTCGGTTCGGCGCTCTATACCCATACGATCGCTTATCGGCGAAGAGGCGGGGAGTTTGAGCGGGCGCGTGGCGGAGTGGGTTCGCCGGTGCTGGAGAAATGGATTCGCCGACGCTGGTAACGTGCGTTCGCCGGAGCTGACGGAGTGCGTTCGGGGACGCTGGCGAAGCTAGCGCCAGGCGGCGACCAGGCCCAGGACAAGGCCGATCAGAGCGAGGACGCCGATTTCGATCCAACCGCGCGTGGAGAGGCGCCAGCGGCGCGGCGCGGGTTGTTCGCGCTGGCGGTTGGCGAGCGCGGAGATAAGGCGCGAATCGAGATCCGTTTCCTGGCCGCGGAGCGACTTCAAGATCTCCTGGCGGCCGCGTTCATCGGCGATGAGGAGCGTGGCGGAGTTTTCGCCGGAGAGCGCCTGATCCATCTGCCGTTGCACGGCGGGCGGCATTTCCTCGGCCGAGCGGTACGTGCGCACGGTGTTCCCATTGCCCACGACAATCGTGGAGACCTTCTGCATCAACTTATCCATGTGTGACCTACTCTACTCTATCGGCTGTTGACGGCCTGTGGTACACGGGAACTGACGGCGGCGGCATCAGAATGTTCGAGCATCACCTGTATAAACCCGAGAGCGGCCTTGGAAAGCGACTTATCCTTCCGGTAGACAAGCGCCAATCTCCTGATGACGGGCTCAGGTCCAAGCGAGATGGCGGCCAGGCGTCCCTGCTCGACCTCTTCGGCGCAGTGTGAGGCGGCGAGGAAACTGATGCCGAGGCGGGCGAGCACGAAGCGCTTCGTCATCTCGGTGGCGTCGAGTTCCATGGAAATCTGGAGGTCGGGTTCGACGAGTTCGAACCATTCGTTCAGCCGGGCGCGGGTGTTGCCGGACTTGGGGAGCAGCATCTGCTGATCAAGCAGGTCGCGGGGGACGATGAAGGGCTTGGCGGCGAAAGGGTGGTCGGCGGGCGTGATGAGCTTGATTTCGTCCGAGTGAATGGGGGCGACCTGGAGGCGTTTGTCGGAGACGGGCATCTGGGTGATGCCGAAGTCGGCCTGATTATTCACAATGGCTTCGACGATGGCCGAGCCGTAGCTACGTTCGACCTGAAGCTGGACGTTGGGGAACTGCTGTTTGAATTCGGAGAAGACCTCGGGCAGGACGTAGATGCAGGTGGCTTCGTTGGCGGCGATGACGAGTTCGCCTTTGGGGGCGCGCTCGAGCTCGTTGATGGCGTCCTGAGCCTGGCGGCGGAGATCGAGGATTTGTTCGGCGAAGTCGGCGAAGATGCGGCCAGCGGGGGTGAGGGCAATGCGGGTGCCGAGGCGTTCGAAGAGGGCGGCGTTGAGCTCCTGTTCGAGCTGGCGCACTTGAGCGGAGATGGCGGGTTGCGTGCGGAAACAGGTCTGCGCGGCCTTGGAGAAGCTTTTCAGCCTCACAATTTCGAGGAAGGTGCGCAGTTGGTCTAAGTCCATAGAATGTACGACCGGGTAGCGGTTGCGGACTAGATTCTCACATCTTACCATGAGGCATGTCCCGCAATTACCGCATTCCGGCGCATCCGTTCCTTTCGCTTCTTGCAGTTATGTGTGGCACGGCATTCGCCGAGGACAAAGTAGCCTACGGCAAGTACCTTGCCGAGGAGGTGGCCAAATGCGCCGGGTGCCACACGCCGGCGGACGCGGACGGCAAGCTCGACCGCGGCAAGTACATGAAGGGGAAAGTGATGGACGTGCAGCCGATTGAAACGATCGAGCGGTGGCACAAGACGTCGCCGGACATTACACCGTCGGGCCGGCTGTGGGGCCGGTGGGGCGGCGCGGAGGCGGTAAAGAAATATCTGATGACCGGGCTTACGCCTTCGGGACGGCCGGCGGGTCCTCCGATGCCGACTTACACGCTGAAGGAAGCCGACGCCGAGGCGATCGTGGCCTATTTGCAGACCCTGAAGTAGAATGCGGCGAACGCTGCGGAGTTGGGCATGGGGCGCGGTGGCGTTACTGGCTCCCCTGGAGCTTAGCGCGCAGGGTCCGGAGCGGGTGCTGTTGATCACGAATCGCAATAGCAGCGAGTCCGGAGAGATTGCCGAATATTACGCGGCCAAGCGCAAGATTCCGGCGGCACAGGTGTGCGTGATTGCGGCCTCGCGCGAGGAGCGGATCACGCGCGACGAATACGAGTCGAGCGTGCGGAAGCCGGTGGAGCGCTGCCTGGCGCAGCGGAAGCTGACCGAGCAGGTGTTCTATCTGGTGACGACGCTGGGCGTACCGTTGCACGTGCTGGGGAGCGGCAAACGAAATTCGACGGCGGGCAGCGTGGATTCCGAGCTCGCGCTTCTTTATGCGCGGATGCATGGCCAGGAGGTGAGCGTCGCGGGGCCGCAAAGAAATCCGATGTTCCGGCAGTTGGACGCGCCGTTTTCGCATCGGGCGTTTCCGATTTACCTGGTGACGCGATTGGCGGCCTATGACGTAGCGGGAGCAAAGGCGATGATCGACCGGGGGCTGGCAGCACGCAACACAGGCACGGTGTATCTGGACATGAAAGACGGCTCCGATAGTGAAGGCGAGTCGTGGTTGCGCGACGGGCACATTCTGCTGCCGAAGGGGCGCTCGGAGTTGGAGCAGACGGCGCAGGTGGTGTACGGACGGCGCAATGCAATCGGGTATGCGTCATGGGGATCGAACGACAAGGCCCGGCGCCAGCGGAAGCTGGGCTTTACGTGGCTGCCGGGGGCGATTGCGACGGAGTTCGTTTCGACGAACGGGCGCACGTTCCGCCGTCCGCCGGAGGAGTGGACGCTGGGGCAGGAGTACAGGGGCAGCAATCAATCGCTGACGGCGGACCTGATTGCCGAGGGGGTGACAGGGAGTTCGGGCCACACGGATGAGCCCTACCTGGCATTCACGCCGCATCCGGACCTGCTGTTTCCGGCATATCTGAGCGGAAGGAATCTGGCCGAGAGTTTCTATATCGCGATGCCCGCGGTGGGGTGGATGAACATTGTGATCGGCGACCCGCTGGTGAAGCTGGGTCCGCCATAAGGGGCGGCTACTTGCGGGGCAGGACCTTCATGTCGAGGGGAAGCGTGAAGAGATCGTCGGTCAGCGAGTTGTTGATGGTGACCTGTTCGGAGTAGAGCTGAAAGATACGCTCGCCATCGCGTTCGCGCTGTAGGTTGAAGGGCCACATGACACCGCCGACGTCGCGGTATTTATCGAAGCGCGTGAGTTCCTGGCGGCGTTCGCGGGTGATGGGGTCGCGGCGGTAGAAGACCTGGCGCACGGGCAGATGGGTGGAGGTGTGGAAGTCGGCGGCGACGCTGGTATTGTCGGAATCGGTGAAAGTGACGCGTTCGACGGGGATATTGTCGACGACCTCGGAGCCGGAAAACTCGATGATCAGGCCGGGCTCTTTCAGGCGCTGGCGAAGGATGTAAAAGATATTGCGGAGCGTGGTGTCGCGATAACGAGCGACAGCGTCGGGGGCCAGGGGCGAGGCGCCGCGGAAGGTAATGTTCCAGCCGTTTTGTTCGTCAAACAGAATGGCGTAGTCTTCCTTCTTTGCCTCGCGGTAGAAGCTTTGGCGTTCGCGGATGTAGACCTTGCCATCCGGGGGGCCCTCGGGCGGGGTGAGATAGCGCGTGTAGAGAGTGGCCTTGGAGAGACCGCGCAACTGTTCGCGATAGAAGGAGTACATGCGCCCGGCCTCGGTGCGGTCTTCCATCGCGAGGAACTTGGAGCCGCCGAGCGCCTGAAC
>CAYUZM010000067.1:0-8281 GCA_964449665.1 uncultured Solibacteraceae bacterium | reverse complement strand
TTGGCCGTCTGCGCGCGCAGGCAAGCGGCGGGGGCGAGCGCCAGCAGTTGCCGTCTGGTCATGGCTTCTTGCTCATCTGCTCTTCGGTGAGTCCCGTATTAAAGCGCATCTCGGTCATCGTGAAATCGGCAAACTCCTGTCCCAATTGTTTGACGAGAATGCGATGGGGCATGAGTACACCGCCGACGGATTTGTAATTGGAAAGCTGCTCTTCGACGGTGATGGTTGCGTTGTCGGTGGGCCGCAGTTCGGCGAAGCGCAGGCGCTCCGGAAGTTTGGTCTGGAAATCGACGTCCAGCTCGACCTGATAGTTTTCGGGCGAGGTGATCTTGACCACGCCGGAGCCTAAGTAGGCGATCTTGTAGCCTTCCAATTCGCCGGCGCGAACGATGCGAAAGAGCAGGCGGATGACTTCGTTCCGGTATTGCAAGGCCAACTGGGGCGTGAGCGAGAGCAGGTTGCGGCCGTTGTGGCTCCAACCGACTTTGCCGTCGTAGTAGCTGACGCCGCTGCTGATGGCCGAGGATTGCTCCTGGCGGTAGAAGCCGGGCTGCAGCCAGCTATTGTGCTGCGAGACGACGATTGGCGTGGCCGCGCGAACGAGCCTGGCTTCGTAGTTCCAGGTGGCGTCGCGGATGCCGGCCAGCAGCGCGGCGCCGCCCATGGCCTGTTGGGCCTCGGCGAGAACGCGGAGTGCTTTTTCGCGCGATGCGGATTCGTCGGCGGGCACGGCGGGTGTGTCGGCGGGAGTCTCTGTGGTGGCGCGCACGACGGGGAATCCAGCGGTTTCCGCGGCCGAGCGGTAGTCGCGTTCGTCGCCGATGAGAACCAGTTGCGCGGCGTCGAGGTTGAAGCTTTGTTTGACGAGACGCTCGTATTCGGGGGCCGTCATTTGGACCACCGCCTGCTGCATGGCCGTGAAATAGCCGGGAGAGGCGCCCAAGGCGGTGGCTTCCATCAGCAACTGAAAGCGGGAGGCAGAGGTGGCGGTTTGATAGACGGCCATCTGCAACACGGTGCGTTTGGCGGCTTCGAGGTTGGCTGGGGTGATCTTTCCGCTGCCGAGAGCTTGCAGTTCCTTCCACAGAGCGACGGTGCCGTCAATGGCCTCGCGCGGGCGCAAGGGAACGGAGAGGCGCAAAACGGGGATTTCGGCGATGCCAAGACCGGAAGAAACGCGGGGCTGCCCTTCGTTGCTTTCGTAGCGCTCCATGATCGTGCCGAGCCCGGCGCCGTGGGCAAAGTCGAGTTGCGCCGCGAGCAGAGAGAGGGCCGCGGTTTCGGCCGCCTCGCGTTGCGGACCGCGCTTGCCGAAGGGGACGGCGACGATGAGGCGGGCCGATGGCGAATTTTGTTTATCAAGGGCGATTAGCTGGCGCTTGGGAACGGGCCATGACGGCACGGCAACGGGATCGCCCGGAGCCGCGGTCCACGCGCCGAAGGACGTTGCCAGCAGTTGGCGTGCGGTGGGCGCATCGATATCGCCGCTCAACCCGATGGTGGTGCGGGCGGGGGTGACGGTCCTTTCGTATTGGGCGACGATGGATTCGCGGTCGATGGCGCGGGCGTCGGCGTAGGTGTAGCGCCGCGTCCAGGGCGAATCGGGGCCGAACCATGCGGCTTCGATTTCCAGGGCCGCGGCGTCTTCGAGATTCTGGCCGCGAGACTGGATTGCCTGGCGCATCTGCTGCACGTAGCCTTCGAGGGCGGCGCGGCGGAATGCGGGCCGGGTGAGCATTTCGGCAAGCAGCGCCAAGGTGGCGGGAACATCGTCCCTGCGGCAGCGGACCGCCCATTGCGTGAGTTCGGGGCCGACGATGACCTGCAGGGCGAGCGCGCGCGACGAGAGGAAAGCTTCGATCTCTTTTTCGGATTTGTCCAGCGTTCCGCCGAAGCGCAAGCCTTGCGAAACGGCGCGCGTGAGGCCGCGTTTACCCACGGGATCGTGGCTGTATCCGGCGCGGACCATGACGGAGATGTCGACCAGCGGCAATGTGGAATCCGGGACGACCAGGACGCCGATGCCGTTTGCCAGTTTCTCGAGGGCGGGCGTGGGAAGGTTGGCGAGCGGCGGCGCCAATTGGGGCAGGCCGAGGCCGAAGGAAAGCGGAGTTTCACGGGCGCTGACTTTGGCCGGCGCGGCGGCGGGCGGCTGCTTGGGAGACGCCTGGGGACCGGAAGTGGCGGGACGTGGGGTGGTTGACTCCGCGGGACGGGGAGGCGCGGACTGTGCGGGTCGCGGTGCGGTGGACTGTGCGGGTCGCGGAGCGGTGGATTGAGCGGGGCGCGGAACCTGTGCGACGAGTTGCGAAGTTGCCACGACACACACGGCAGCGAGGCGGAGTTGGACGGCGAGGCGGCTCATTTCGGCACCCCGGCGGCGGGAGGAGTAGTGGGTTTGGCACCGGCGGGCGGTGGGGGCGTGGTGGCCGGAGCCGATGGCGTGGCGGGCGAGGACGGTGGCGTGGCAGCTGGTGCCGCGTTGGGTGTGGCGGCCGGTGGCGTGGCGGGCGCGCGCGTGCCGGCGGGCGGGGCGACGAAGCCGGGCTGAAGAATGACGCGCAGCTCGGGGCGCAGGTACTTGGCCGCGACCCGTTGCACCTCTTGCGGCGTGACGAGGGCCCAGGCCTGTGGCAGTGCGGCGGTCTTGGCCCAGCCTCCCATACGGCCGACGTGTTGGGCCGCCTGGAATGGGTCGGCGAGTACGCTGAGCAGGCGGCTTTCGAGCATGCGTTGCGCGGCGGCGATCGTTGCGGGGTCCATGGGCTGATTCGCGGCGCTTTCGAAGAACTCCGCGACGAGGTTGCTCCATTCTTTTGGCGTTTTGGCCGGATGGTGGGCGACGATGGCGGCCATGAGGCCACCTTGCCGCGCGCCAGGAAGCGAGGCAATGGGAATGAAGCGGGCGAGCATCGGGTTCGCGGCGAGAAACTCATTGCGGAAACGGCAGTTGGCGCCTTCAAGGAGAGTCTGCTCGATGACATCCATGACCGGGTCGTCGGGATCGGATTCGGGGGGGCGGCGGTAACCGACGAGGATCGCGCCGGGGGCTTCTTTGGGAGGCGCGGCGCGCAGTTCGGCGAGTTCGGGCGGCTTGGGCGGGGCAAGCGCGGCAGGGGCGCCGGCGGGAATCTTGGCGAGGTATTTTTCAGCCAGGGCACGAGCGGTCTCGAGCGTAAGATCACCCGCGAGAGTTAACACAAGATTGGAGGCGGCGAGGCGCGACTTCAAATACGATTCGATCTCGACATACTGGACGCGATCCATCTCCGAGGGTTCCCAATCCATAAGACCGTAGCCTGTCGGGCCAAAGGCGAGCGGAAGGACCGTGCGGCGCAAAGCGGCGTCGGGCGAGGCTTGCGACTGGGCGAACTCCTGCGCGCGCCGCTCCTTGTTTCCGGAAATGAAGCGCGGGAACGGCAGGCGCAGCCATTCACCGTACAGGAGAAGGAAGGCATCGATGCGGTTCGACGGCAGGCGGGCGGACCATTGAATGTGATCCGCGGTGGCGACGGCTCGAAACGACTGCGCGCCGTGGAGGTCGAGCGCGCGGGTGCTGAATTGTGGCTTGCCAAGGGACTCGGCGACACGGGTCGCCAATTTGAAGCGCGCCTCGGTACGCATGCGGTCATAGAGCGCGCTCGAGCCGGGTTTGAGGTCCAGGGCCCGCAATTGGGCGTAGGCGGCGTTCATCTCCTTGATGGCGGCGCGTTCCTGAGCGAGATTCTTCGAACCGAGTTGTTCGGGTCCTTGTTCGAGCAACGCGGGCACGAGGCTGGCGAGGCCGCGCATTCCTTGGGGGTCGTCGGCATAGCCGCCGCGCGCGGTGAAGCAGGCGGTGACAACGGGTGAGGCGTGGTCTTCGATGAGAATGACCTTCAGTCCATTGGCGAGTTGAAACTCTTTGACCGTTGCGGCATAGCGATTGAGCGGCAGCGCGCCATGAGCGGCAAGCGCGAGGGCGAGGACAAGTAGGGCCAGACGGGCCGCCGCGGGGAGGGAACAGATCATTCCCCTCCAGTGTAAAGGGTTCCGGCGCGGCTAACGGCTCCAAACGGGGCGTCAGATTCGATGGCACAGCCAGAGCAAGATATTGAGAGCAAGTTGCGCGTTGCCGGTGTGGGGTGAGTTGATGCCGTGCGGCTTGCCGTCAACGAGCCGGGCGGTAAAGAAGTCCGCATCGGTGAACACGACGACGCGGCCACGGCCGGACTCGATGGCGGCGGCACGGGAGGGAATGACGTCGGCCGCGGCGAGGTCCACGCGGAGAAGCGCGGGTCCCGGTGCGAGGGAGAGGCGATCCGCACTTTCGTCGAAATCGGCGCGTCCGGCGCGAATGGGATGGAGGAGGCCCGAGGGCGCGGGCGGTTGTGCGGGTGCGGCCGTGATGTCGACACCGTAGGAGCGTGCGAAGGCGCGCATGGGTTCGAGCGCGGAAACGCGGCCGGCGATCAAAAGGAGCCCGCCGCCTTCGCGGACCCAATTGCGGACCGCATCGCGTTCCGCGGCTGGCAGATCACCGGCGTTGGCAACAATGAGTACTGTGGTGGTTTCGAGCGCGGCGGCGGCAAACGGTTGGCGGTTGCGGCCCACGCGATAGCCGGCGGCGGAGAGAAGCCGGCCAAGCGGTCCATAATGGCCGCGGGCGGTGTGCGTGTTGCCGTGCGCTTCGTCGATGAGGACGGCGGGGCCCCGTCGAAAGTGGGGGTAGCGGACGCGCGGCGCGTAGGCGGCGTCGACGCCGGGCGTGGGAACGAGGAGCCAAACGAGACCGGCGAGCGCAAGGCCGAGGCCCAGCCAAAAGAGGATGCGGAGCGCGGTGAGGGGCTCGGCGCCGGCGGTCTGCGTACCCATTCCGGATGAGACAGTGCCGTGAAGGGAAAAGTTCCGGCGGGCGGGAACTTTCCCGGCGAGCGGCTGTCTAAGAGAACCATGCTGGAAGTGCGCAACCTGGTGAAGCGTTACAACCGGATCGCCGCGGTGAACGATGTAAGCTTCACGATTCAGCCGGGCGAGATTCTCGGCTACATCGGCGCGAACGGCGCGGGCAAGAGTACGACGGTGAAGATCATGACCGGGCTGATCGAGGCGACGGCGGGCAAGATCTACTTCCAGGGCGAAGAGGTGCAGCGCGATCTGCCGGCGTTCCAGCGGCGGTTCGGGTATGTGCCCGAGGAACCGCACATGTATCCGCACCTTGCCGGGCGCGAGTACTTGCAGCTAGTGGGGAGGCTGCGCGGATTGCCGGCAAAGGTGCTGGAGGCGCGGATGGATGCGCTGCTACGGTTGTTCGGGTTGTGGGAGGACCGGTATTCGCCGTTGTCGTCGTATTCAAAAGGCATGCGGCAGAAGATTCTGCTTTCGGGGGCGTTGCTGCACGATCCGGAGTTGCTCATTCTGGACGAGCCGTTCAGCGGGCTTGATGTGACCACCGCGATGGTGCTGCGAACGCTGCTGCACAGACTGGCGGGCGAGGGGAAGTCGATTCTGTACAGCTCGCACGTGTTGGAGGTGGTGGAGCGGGTGTGCACGGAGGTGGTGATTTTGAGTAAAGGCCGGGTGGCGGCGCACGACCGCGTGGAGAATTTGCGCGAGTTGATGCGGCAAGGGTCGCTCGAAGGCGTGTTCGCGCAAATCACCGAGCAGGAGGATCCGGATGTGCGGGCGGGAAAAATCATTGAGGCGATGCGGCTGTGAATCTCCGTGTGGAGCGGTGGCGGGAATGGATGGAACGGACGCATGGGCCATGGTTTGAGTTGTGCCGGCACTTCTTTCAACGGTTCTTCGACAGCGACCTGGTCGCAACGCCGGGGCAGTGGCGTGTGGTGGCGGGCGGGGCGATCGGCGTGGTGGCTTCGCTCGTGTTGGTGTTCACGCAATCCTACTATTCGAAATATCTGGCGCTGCTGGAACTGGACACGGGAGAGCCGTACCGGAAGGCGATGATCGCCGACCACCTGTTCTTCATAACACTTTCGATGCTGTTGACGGGGCTGTTTACGGCGCTGACCTGGCAGTCGCTGTTCCCGGCGCGGCGCGACTATCTGGCGCTGGCGGGGTTGCCGGTGACGCCGCGGCAGATTTTCGGGGCAAAGGCGGCGGCGTTGCTGATGCTGGCAGGTGCGTTTATCGTGGCGGTGAACCTACTGCCGAGCGGAATCCTGTCGGCGATCGCGTTTGGGCGCTACCAACGCGACGCGTTTCTCAATGTGGTGACGCTCTTTACGGCGGCGTCGATGGCGGGGCTGTTCATGTTCTTCCTGCTGGTGGCGGTGCAGGGCGCACTGCTGAGCGTGATGCCCGCCCGATGGCTGCAGGCGGCGACGCTGTTTTCGCAAGGAGTGCTACTAGTGTTGCTGCTCTGCGCGGTGCCGCTCGCGGTGCCGATTCCCAGTTTGTATTGGGCCATGGACGAGCGGCCGGCGTTTGTGCGCTGGCTACCGCCGGTTTGGTTTCTGGCGGCCGACCAGCGGGTATTGGGAAATCGCGAGGAGTTTGTGCGCGAGCTCGCGGTGATGGCGTGGCGGGCGGTGCCGGCGGCGGCGCTCGCGGCGGGTGCTTCCTATTTATGGAGCTACTGGTTTCATCGGGTGGGCGTGCTGGAGTCGGCCGGGGAGGCAAGTGGATATGCGGAGGACCAGCGGGACTGGTGGCGGCGTCTGGGCGAAGCGCTTCTCCCGCGCCCGCAGGAGTTAGCGGTGTTTTCGTTTATGGCGAAGACGCTGGCGCGGAGCGGCGCGCACCGGTTGGCATTAACTGGATACGCGGGCATTGGCATCGCCATTGTGGCGGCGGCATTTGCCGCCGTGGCGATGAGCCCGTCCTTCCGCGGATTCGCCGTACGCACATTGGCCGTGCAGCAGACGGCGGTTGCGGCGCCGCTGGCATTGTCGTTGTTTCTGTTGACGGGGTTCCGGTATGTGTTCCGGTTGCCGGTGGAGTTGCGCGCCAACTGGGTATTCCAGGTGAACGAAGGCGGGAACAGGCGGCTGTTTCTCGATGCGGCCGAGCGCTTCCTGCTGTGGTTCGGCGTGGGGCCGGTGTTGCTGATGGCGGCTCCGGCGCAAGTGGCGCTGTTGGGGTGGCAGGATGGCGTGGTAGCGCTCGCGTTCGTGTCCCTGACGGTACTCATACTTGTGGAACTGCTGTTGTTGCCATTCCAGAAAGTGCCGTTCACGTGCTCGTATCTACCGGGGAAGCGCAGCCTGGCCGAGATAGTGTTGTTCTTCGGCGTGGCGGCGGCGATCTACATCTATGGGCTGAGCCTGGTGTTCGCGAGGGTACTCCCGGAGCCGCCGCTGGCATTGAGTATTTTTGGACTGCTGTTGGCGGCGTGGGCGTATTTGCGGCGGGCGAGAAAGGAGGGGGCGGTGCTGGGAAAGCTGGAATTTGAAGAGGAGATGGAGCCGGCGGTGACGGAATTGGGAATTGGGAGGGACTAACGGGCAGGCGGGGCCCGGTCAGTCGCGCGGGTTAGCGCGGGGGTGCGGGCAGGGGAGAGTAGTGGACGTGATGAAGGCGCCAGCGGCGCATGGGGTCGCGTTGGTAGATCTGCGTTTCCCTGCCCTGGTGGTCCACGGCCGCGCCGGTCGATTTGAGCCTCGCCTGGAAGCGCCAATAGAACTCGGCCCACGCCGAGTCGCCCTGCAGATGGATCACAATATCTCGCGTGCTGAGCTTGCGTTCCGAGAACGTCTCGCCCATGAGCTTACGGTAGAAGTTGTAGGAGATGTCGCTCCAGCCGCGTTCATGGCCAAGCGGGTGGATAAACGACGCGCTGGGAAAAGTGTGCCACACTTCGGCGGCGAGATCGGTATCGGCGGCGTCGATCGAGGCTGCGTATTGGGCGATGAGCAACATGATGTCGCGCTCGTCGGCTTTGGGGTCGGGCGCGCCGGCGGGTTTGCACGCCGCGCAGGCGAGCAGAAGCAAACAGGCCGGCACGGTTCGCAAGGACATGGAGAAAGTGTAGCGGCTATCTACAATGGAAGGACATGGCTGATTCCAGGAGAATGTGCTCGAACTGCCGGGCATTCATCAATGTGAGCGACAAGGTGTGTGAGTACTGCGGAAACGCGGTGGCTCCGCGCGCCATCGACCTGCGCATGCCCGACGATTTGCTGGGGGGCCTCGTTCCCGCCCGTCGCGCGGCGACGTCCATACTCATGCTCGCCAACG
The DNA here is from genome assembly GCA_964449665.1 of uncultured Solibacteraceae bacterium. Taxonomy (GTDB): domain Bacteria; phylum Acidobacteriota; class Terriglobia; order Bryobacterales; family Bryobacteraceae; genus JAFLBB01. The sequence continues at coordinate 103 of CAYUZM010000067.1, read as the reverse complement.
TGGGCCTCTACCTGGCGACGGTCGTCGTCAGCATGAAGGCGGGCAACGAGGGCGCGTTCATGGACCTCGACGCGCGCACGCTCATCATCTTCGGTGGCATGTA
>CAYUZM010000066.1:7922-13413 GCA_964449665.1 uncultured Solibacteraceae bacterium | reverse complement strand
GCTTCGAACCCGAGGCGATGCCGAACCTCAACGACATCTTCCGGACGGCCACTCGTGTTCTGGGCGAACGCGCGCGCGCCGAAGACGTGGTGCAGGAAGTCTACCTCAAGGCCTGGAAATCGTTCGACCGGTTCGAGACCGGTACCAATTGCCGCGCCTGGCTCTTCAAAATTCTGTTTCATTGCGTCAACCATCACCGGCGCAAGTGGTTCCGGTTTCCGCTGCTCAAAGAGAACGAAGAGTTCCTCGAAGCGAACCTCACCTACTCGCCTCCGGTGCCCGATCACCTGACCGACGAAGAGATCATTGCGGCGCTCGAAAATATTCCGGGCGACTTCCGCTCGGTCGTGCTGCTGGTCGATGTCGAAGAATTTGCCTATAAAGAAGCGGCGGACATCTTACAGATTCCAATTGGAACGGTCATGTCGCGATTGAGCCGGGGTAGAAAGTTGCTACGGGAGCAACTCGCCGGCGCGGCGCGCAGCTATGGAATTGCGCGCACCGCCGAGGAAGGACAAGGGGCATGAGTATGGAAATGAACTTGAACGAGGAGGAGTCGAAGTTGCGCCAACAGCTACAAAGAGCCGTGCGCGGCACCGAGGTTCCCCCGTATCTGGAAAACAAGATCCGCGCGAACATTCGCGCCTCCGAAGCGCGGCAACCACTCCAGTTCCGCTATAGCTGGATGGCTGCCGCGGCGGCCCTCGCGCTCGCCGTGTTCGGCGGCATCGCTTATCAGTTGGGACACCTGCGCCTAACGGCAAGCTCGCAGGAATCCTACATCGCGTCGGTGTCGAACCACGTCGCCTCCATCATGCGCATGGGTCTGCGCGATCACCTGCATTGCTCCCACTTCCGCAAGTTCCCCAAAGACGAGCCGAAGCTGGAGAACATCGAACGCAAATTGCCGGCGCTCTATCGCGGCATGGTCCCGATCGTGCGCAAACATGTGCCGGCGGACTTCCAGTTGATGATCACCCATGAGTGCGGTTATCACGACCGCAAATTCGTCCACCTCGCGCTGAAGCGCGGCTCGCAACTGCTCTCCGTCGTGCTCGCGGTGAAGCAGGACGGCGAGTCGTTCAAAACGGAAGAGCTGATTCCGGCGCTCACCGGCGCGGGCATCCCGTTCTATCAATCGGGCGTGCAGCGCTTCCAGATCGCGGCCTTCGAAAGTGACCGCCATCTGGTCTACATCGTGTCCGATCTCTCGCAAGAGGAGAACATGCGGACGATGACCGCCATGGGTCCCGAGCTGAAGGAATATTTGAACAAGATGGCGCTATAGCGCCCCACAAGCCCACACTCCCAAATGGCCTTCCCCACAGGGAGGGCCATTTTTGTTTTGGCGGCCGGAATAGCAGCCCGCGCGCGTGGTCTACATGCACGAGGCAAACATGCAGTTCACCAATGAAGAGCAGCGGCTGGAAGAATCGCGCGGGCGGCACGCGCACTGGAAACGTTGGGGACCCTATTTGAGCGAACGCGCCTGGGGCACCGTCCGCGAAGACTACAGCGCCTATGGCACGGCGTGGGAACACCTGCCGCACGATCACGCCCGCTCGCGCGCCTACCGCTGGAATGAAGACGGTCTCGCCGGCATCAGCGACCGCCGCCAGCGCATCTGCTTTGCCATCACGCTCTGGAACGGGCGCGATCCCATCTTGAAGGAACGCGCATTCGGGCTCACCGGCAACGAGGGCAATCACGGCGAGGACGTGAAGGATTACTACTTCTACCTCGACAGCACCCCGACGCACTCCTACATGAAGTACCTCTACAAGTACCCGCAAGCGGAGTTCCCCTATGCGCGGCTCGTGGAGGAGAACCGCAACCGCGGCAAGGGCGAGCGCGAGTTCGAGTTGATGGATACCGGCGTGTTCTCCGAAAACCGCTACTACGACGTGCACGTCGAATACGCCAAGGCCGCCTGCGAGGACATCCTCATCCAGATCAGCGTGACGAATCACGCTCCCGAGGCGGCCGAGCTTCACCTGCTACCCACCGTGTGGTTCCGCAACACGTGGTCGTGGCGCAAGAACGCCCGCAAGCCTGTGCTGCGCCAGAGCGCGCCGGGCACGATCGAACTGCAAGGCGTGCACGACGAACAACGCCACCTGCTGTGCGAAGGCGCGCCCGAGTTGCTTTTCACCGAGAATGAGACGAACACGCGGCGGCTATACGGCTACGACAACGGTTCGCCGTATGCGAAGGATGGCATCAACGACTACATCGTGAATGGCGATGCGGACGCCGTGAATCCGGAACGACCGGGAACGAAGGCGGCTGCGCACTACCGGCTGGGCGTGGGGGCTGGGGATTCGGAAACCTTTCGGTTGCGTTTGACGAATGCCGCGCTGAGCGCCAGTGCGCCGGGCGCGGATTCGCCGGGCGCACATTCGCCCGCCGCCGATGCGCTCACCCGCGAGTTCGATGCCATCTTCGCCGCGCGCAAAACCGAGGCGGACGAGTTCTACGCCAAGGTCATTCCCAGTGATCTCTCCGACGACGCGCGCAACGTGATGCGCCAGTCGTTCGGCGGGCTGCTGTGGTCCAAGCAGTTCTACCACTACGTCGTGCGTGACTGGCTCGACGGCGACGAGACGAATCCTCCACCACCGGACGAACGCAAGCACGGCCGCAACAGCGAGTGGGGGCATCTCTACAACGCCGACGTCATCTCGATGCCCGACAAATGGGAGTATCCGTGGTACGCCGCCTGGGACCTCGCCTTCCACTGCGTGCCGCTCGCGCTGGTCGATTCCGAGTTTGCCAAAGAGCAGCTCACGCTGATGGTGCGTGAGTGGTACATGCACCCCAACGGCCAGTTGCCCGCGTATGCGTGGGCTTTCGGCGACGTGAATCCGCCCGTGCACGCCTGGGCCGCATGGCGCGTCTACAAAATCGAAAAGAAGCGCCGCGGCGTGGGCGACCGCGTGTTCCTCCAGCGCATCTTCCACAAGCTGCTCCTCAACTTCACCTGGTGGGTCAACCGTAAGGACGCCGAAGGACGCAACGTCTTTCAGGGCGGCTTCCTCGGCCTGGACAACATCGGCGTCTTCGACCGCAGCGCGCCGCTGCCCACCGGCGGCCACATCGAACAGGCCGACGGCACCGGCTGGATGGCGATGTACAGTTTGAACCTGCTCGCCATCGCGCTGGAACTGGCGAAGGAAGACTGCTCGTATGAAGATGTCGCGAGCAAATTCTGGGAACACTTCCTCTACATCGCGCACGCGATCAACCACCTCGGCCACGACGGCGCGAGCATGTGGGACGAGCGCGAAGGCTTCTTCTACGACGTGCTGCACCTGCCCAATGGCGATCACATGCCGCTCCGCGTGCGCTCCATGGTGGGCCTGATTCCATTGTTCGCCGTGGAGACCTTGGAGCCCTCCATGATCGACCAATTACCAGGGTTCCGCCGCCGGCTGGAATGGTTCATCGAGAACCGTTCGGACCTCACCGAAAACGTTGCCTGCATGCACACGGCGGGCGTTGGATCGCGGCGCCTGCTCTCCATCGTCGGCGGCGAACAGCTGCGGAGCATCCTCAGGTTCATGCTCGACTCGAACGAGTTCCTCTCGCCCTACGGCATTCGCGCGCTCTCGCGCGTGCACAGGGACCACCCCTACGTGCTGCCCGTCAATGGCCACGAGTACAGCGTGCGCTATGAGCCCGCCGAATCGAGCACCTGCCTGTTCGGTGGCAACTCAAACTGGCGCGGGCCCATCTGGTTTCCGGTGAACTATCTGCTCATCGAGTCGCTGCAAAAGTTTCATCACTATCTGGGCGACGGTTTCCAGGTCGAATGCCCGACGGGTTCGGGACAGATGATGACGCTGGCCGAAGTGGCGGCGGAGTTGTCGCGCCGCATGACTCGCATCTTCCTGCGCAACGACGAAGGCTACCGGCCCGTACATGGCACGAATGGCGTCTACAAGAGCGATCCGAATTGGAACAACCTGGTGCTGTTCTACGAATACTTCCATGGCGACGATGGCTCGGGCGTGGGCGCGAGTCATCAAACCGGATGGACGGGCGTGGTGGCGAAGCTGCTGCAGCAGAGCGGAGAATGAAGATGCCGATGAAGACGATTCGGATCGAACGCGAGGTGTGCGGGCGGCTGGAGCAGTCGCTCGGCCTCGAGTGGCTGGAGACGAACGGGCTGGGCGGGTTTGCGTCGTCCACCATCACGGGCGCCAATACGCGGCGCTATCACGGGCTGCTGGTGGCGGCGACGAAGCCTCCGGTGGGGCGCGTGGTGATGCTTTCGAAGTTGGAAGAGACGCTCGTTGTGAACGGGCAGCGCTACGGCCTCTCGGTGAACAACTACCCCGGCGCGGTGCACCCGCGCGGGCACGAACTGCTGCGCGAGTTCCGGCTCGATCCGTTTCCAGTGGCTCTGTATGAGGCCGGCGGCGTGACGATCGAGAAGCGCGTGTTCCAGGTCCACGGCGAGAACACCACGGTTGTGGAGTACGAATGGACAAACGGCGCGGCGAGCGAGTGCCGGCTTGAGTTGCGGCCGTTGATCGCCTTCCGCGACTATCATTCGACGACGCACGCCAACGGCGCGATCAACCGGAACTACGAGGCGAGCGAAGGGCTGGTGCGGCTTGCACCCTATAGCGATCTGCCACCAATGTACCTGGCGCACAACGCGGCCGGCGTGGCAGCGGCGGGCGACTGGTATCACAACTTCGAGTACGCGCGCGAGCGTGACCGTGGTTTGGACTTTCAGGAAGATCTCTTTCAGCCGCTCGTATTGCGCTATGACTTGAGCGCGCGGCGGACGGCGGCGTGCATCGCCTCCACGCAGCGGCAGGACGCGGCCTACGCGCACGCGTTGCGCACGCGCGAGATCGAGCGGCGGGCGGCCGTGCTCGCGGCGGCGCCGTCCACCGAGGCGATCGTGGAGGAGTTGACCGTGGCCGCGGACCAGTTCCTGGTCGAGCGCGGCGAGGGCCATACGGTGATCGCGGGCTACCCGTGGTTCAGCGATTGGGGCCGCGACACCATGATCGCGCTGCCTGGATTGACGCTCGCGACGGGCCGTCACGACATCGCGCGCGGCATTCTGAAGGCATTCGCGGCGAGTGTCGATCGCGGCATGTTGCCGAACCGCTTCCCCGACGCGGGCGAAGCGCCCGAGTACAACACGGTGGACGCTACGCTGTGGTTCTTTGAGGCCATCCGCGCGTTCGTGCAATATTCGGGCGACATCGATTTCGTGCGCGAACACCTTTATCCGATGCTCGTGGAGATTCTCGACTGGCATCTGCGCGGCACGCGTTACGGCATTCACGTCGATAGCGACGCGCTGCTCGCCTGCGGCGAACCGGGTGTGCAGTTGACGTGGATGGACGCCAAGATCGGCGATTGGGTGGTGACGCCGAGCGCGGGCAAGCCGGTGGAGAGCACAACCCCCCGGTACACCGCGCTGGCCTGGACTCGCGCGCTGAAGCCGCGCATCGGTGCAACCGAGCCG
>CAYUZM010000066.1:0-7912 GCA_964449665.1 uncultured Solibacteraceae bacterium | reverse complement strand
GTCGAAGGCGAACGGGCGCGCGGCATTGTCGAGCTCGTACGTCGCGAGTTATTCACTCCCGTTGGCCTGCGGACGCTCTCGCCGCTCGACACGCGTTATCGTGGGCGCTATTCGGGCGGCGTATGGGAGCGCGATTCGGCCTATCACCAGGGCACGGTTTGGCCTTGGTTGATGGGCCCGTTCCTCACGGCCTATGTCCGCGTGCATGACGGCTCAGACGAAGCGCGCGCGGCGGCGGCGCGTTGGCTGGGCGAGTTCTCGCACGAGATGCGCAAGGGGTGCCTGGGGCAGATTGGCGAAGTGGCCGATGGCGATGCGCCGCACCATGCGGGCGGTTGCGTGGCGCAGGCGTGGAGCGTTGCCGAGTTGCTGCGCGCGGCGTTGGAAGACGTCTATGGCCGCAAGCCGGCGTGCATGGCAACGGCGGCGACGACGGAATAAACAGCGTCAGTGCGGGATCTTCTGAACGACAAGGAGACCGCAATGAGACCACTGAAAACAGGCGCCGCAAGCGCCGCACTGCTGGGCCTGGCGATGATGGCGCAGGCTCAAACCACGGACAAGAAATCGCTCAACGCCGATGGCGCGAAGCGCGTGATCGCCGCCGCCGTTGGCTATGCCAAGAAGGCCAACACGACGGGCGTGATCGCCGTCGTCGACGATGGCGGAAACCTGATGGCCGTGGAGCGAATCGACGGCACCTTCAGCGCTGGCGCGAGCATCTCCATCGGCAAGGCGCGCACGGCGGCGCTGTTCAAGAAGCCGACGAAATTCTTCGAGGATGTTGTCGGCAAGGGACGCACGTCGATGGTTGCCCTGAACGACTTCACGCCGCTGCAGGGTGGCGTGCCGATCACGATCGACGGCCAGGTTGTGGGCGCGGTGGGCGTGAGCGGTGCGTCGAGCGCGGCGCAGGACGAAGAACTGGCGCTGGCGGGCGCGGCTGCATTGCAGGCGGGCAATGCGCCCGTCGTGCACTTCGACGGCGCGAAGGTGGAAGAGGCGTTCGCCAAAGGCGCGGTGCTGTTCGATGCGAGCGACAAGTACATGGTGCACGCGAGCCGCCGCGAGAAACCGGGCATGGCGGAGATCCACACGCTCGACGCCGATATCGTGCATGTGCTCGATGGCACGGCGACATTGGTGACCGGCGGCACGGTGAGCGGCGCGAAGAACGTGGCGGCCGATGAGTTTCGCGGCGCCGCGATCGACGGCGGCGAGACGCGCCAGTTGAAGAAGGGCGATGTGATCGTCATTCCCGCCGGTGTGCCGCACTGGTTCAAGGACGTGACGAATCCGTTCCTCTACTACGTGGTGAAGGCTCGCTAAGGGAGAACCAAAATGAGAGCGGGATTGATCATTTTGGGAGTAGCCGTAGCCGCCGCACTGCTGGCCCGAAGGGCCGAACCCACGTCCGCAGTCGACCTGGCGACGGAAGAGGGCGTGCGGCTGGTAAAGGGCCAATGGCGCTACAGCGACGCGAAGATCGTCGAGACCGAGTTCCTCGGCAAGAAGACATACGACTACACGCCGCACGCGGGTGTTGCCGGTTTCGACGATTCGAAGTGGGAGGCGATCGCGCCCGCGACGCTTGCGCAAAAGCGCGGCAACGGACGGCTGAGCTTCAATTGGTATCGCATCAACGTCACGGTGCCGGAGAGCCTGGGCGGCGTACCCGTGGCAGGCTCAACAGCGGTGTTTGAAACCTCGGTAGACGACTACGCCGAGGTGTGGGTAGATGGCGAGCTGACGCGCGCGCTGGGCCAGAAGGGCGGTAGCGTGGTAAGCGGTTGGAACTCCGGTAACCGGCTCGTCGTCGGGCGCAACGTGAAGCCCGGGCAGCGCATTCAACTGGCGGTATTTGGGGCCAACGGGCCGCTTTCGAATCCACCGACGAACTTCATCTTCATGCGTTCGGCGAAGCTCGAGTTCGTGCGCGAGGCGGCGGGCCCAGTGGCGATCGTTCCGGCCGAGGTGAATGTCGAGGTGAAGCGGCTCGACCCGGCGATCGATGAGATTGTGGGCGTGAATCCAAAGATCCACAAGCTGGCCGAGGGATTCACGTTCACCGAGGGTCCGGTGTGGGTGCGCGAGGGCGGTTACCTGTTGTTCAGCGATCCGAACGAAAACACGATCTATCAGTTCACACCGGGTGCGGGAAGTGGCGCGGGGAATGAGCCGGGGACGCTGCGCGTCTTCCGCAAGCCGAGCGGCTACCAGGGCGCCGATATCGGCGAGTACCGGCAGCCGGGATCGAACGGACTGACGCTCGACGCGATGGGGCGGCTGACGATCAACGAACACGGCAACCGCCGCGTGACGCGGCTGGAGAGCAACGGCTCTCTGACCGTACTGGCGGACCGGTTCGAGGGAAAGAGACTGAACAGTCCGAATGACCTTGTGTACCGCCAGGACGGCGCGCTGTTCTTCACCGACCCATTCTTCGGCCTGCCGAAGTTCGGCGACGATCCGCGCAGGGAGCTTCCCTTCACGGGCGTGTTTTCTCTGCACGAGGGCAAGCTGCGGCTGTTGACGAAGGAGCTGAGCGGGCCCAACGGCATTGCACTTTCGCCCGGCGAGAAGTGGCTGTACGTGGCCAATTGGGACGACCACAAGAAGATCGTCATGCGCTACGAACTGCGCGCCGATGCGACCGTGGGCGAAGGGCGGTTGTTCTTCAACATGACTAGCGCGCCGGGCGAGGATGCGCTCGATGGCGTCAAGGTCGACGTGAAGGGCAACTTGTATGTGTCGGGGCCGGGCGGCATCTGGGTGCTGTCGCCGGAAGGCAGGCACCTGGGCACGATCATAGCGCCGAGGCATGCGCACAACTTCGCCTGGGGCGACGATGGGAAGTCGCTCTACCTGTGTGCACGAAGCGGGCTGTACCGCATGCGGCTTGGCGTAGAGGGCCTGCTTCCCTGACCAAGAAACTCTAACCCAAAAGCGCTGTCGCATTTGCGGAAAATAGGATATTCTGCTCCTCGATCGATGGAGGTGCCGCAATGCCGTCGAGTGGGCTTTCAGGCGCGGTGGGAAAGCGTCCCGCGCCCAACCGGAAGGACGACCAGGACTTGGTGACGGAGCTGCTGCTCCGAGTCCCGAACGAGGACGGTGGCGCCACCGGACTTCCGGAACCTGGTCCAGGGCCAAACGCGTCGTTCCAACTGATCAACGCGATCACGAAGTTCCAAGCCGTGATGGCATCGCGCGGCTTGATGTCGCGGACGTTCGTGGACGGGCGTGTGGACGCAACGGGCAAGACGATCAAGCTGCTGGAAAGGTTTGCCGTTCCGCGCCGTGGTGGTGGTTTGATCATTCCCGTCGATCCGCCGCGACCGGCGCCACCCGCGCCGCCGTCTAAGAAAGGTCCCGGATTTCTGGCATCGCTGTTCCAGAAGATGCAGTCGCGGCCGACGAACCTGCAGATTACCGGCGGTTCGGCGTTTTCGGCGAGCATCGCCGAGTTCGGTTCCGTGACGGGCGACCTGGACATCACCAACACGAACAACGTGGGGTCATTGTTGCGAATCGGCTTCGCGGGCGCGGGGTTGAGTCTTGGCCCGCTGCCGTTCGGAGTGGAGATCGCGCCGGCCGATATGCCGAGCAAGGGTTCGCGGATTCATGCCGGGCCTCGAACCGAGTCGACCGTGATGACCATCAACGATCTGGTGGGGTTTGCGTTGTTGATCGGGATCAGCGCGGGCGCGGGCGGGGGCGGTAACTCGACCGCATTCCTGTTCAACATCGGGCGGAACCGCTCGTTGAAGACAGCGGCGCAAGACATTCTGAACGCGCTCAACCCGAACTCGGCGACCTCGTTCGTGATCGATGCCTTCAACACATGCAAGGCTTTTGGAACGACGGCGGGGCTGTTTTCGGGACTGAGCGTGGGCGTGAGTTTGATGGAGGTGCTGGTGGAGCGGCAGGGGAATCCGGACATCCGGCCCGATCCGGATGTCCGGAGCCGGCTGAGCAGGGTGATCAGCACCGGGTGAAGCGGGCGGCTCACGCCGCGGCGTACTTGCCGGTGAGGTTGCGGATGAAGCCGAGGTTGCGGCGCATGTCGGCCGGGATGGACTGCGAGGGCGCGGTGGTTTCCAGGTTGGCGAAGCCTGCGAAGCCGTTCAACGAGGCGATGGAGGCGATGACCTCGGGGAACGGGATGGCGCCTTCGCCGAGGTAGTGCGGGTTGTCTTTGAGGTGGAACTGGCAGATGCGTTCGCGGCCGAGCCAGCGGATCTCCTTGACGACGTCGAAGCCGCGCGGCGCCGAGTTGCCGACGTCGTAGTAGACCTTGAGCGCGGGCGAAGCGACATGGTCGAGGATGCGGGCGTTATCGGCGGCGGAGATGGTGTTCTCCAGTCCGAGCAGGATGCCCGCCTTTTCGGCAAGAGGCGCGAGGGGCTTGAGCACGGCGGCGACGTAGTCCTGCTCGGCACGGGTTTCGATGGCGCCTTTGCCGAAGAAGGGCAGCAGCATGACGCGGGCGCCGAGCCGCTTCGTGATCGGGATGGCGTCGGCGATCCACTTCTCGCCGAGCTTGTCGTTCTTCAGGTAGTTGACGGGGAGGATGTCGAGGCAGGTGCCGGCGAGGGCGATCTTGTGGCGGGCGGCTTCGGCTAAGTAGGTGTCCTGGATGGCGCGGTCGTCGAGGGGGAGTTTGTTGTCGCGGGCGAGGCGGCCGAGGCTGACTTCGACGCCATCGAATCCGAGCGAGGCGGCCATGGAGACGGCTTTGGGATCGCCCGCCATGCGAAGGTTCCAGTCGGTAACGCCGATTTTGAGGTTGGCGAGCGGGTTGGCGGCTGGCGCGGCGGCAGCGGCGAGGAGCGAGGCGGCGAACGTTCGGCGGGTGGTCACGGCTGTATGGTAGTGCATTGAGCTATGCGATGCGTTGAGCCTCTGCGATGGCGGTTCTCAGCGACGGAAGGCAGTTGTTGGGAATGTCAGCGCCGGGGCGTGTCCAAGTGTGGAAGAGCGAGGCGGCTGGTTTGATTAGTAGGTCAAGATCCCGTGTGTGCCGGTAGTCAGTGGCCTCGTCGACGGGTTCACCACTCAGGCAGAGTATCCAAGTTTCGATCGCACGCCTGGGTGTCAGATGGACGATTCGCTCCCCAGAAGCACGAGGGTGAAGACCCGCGTCACGCAGTGCTGTGCCAAGCAGATTGGTGCGGGCCTGAACGCTTTCCGTATCAGCGTCGATAGCAACGACGAGAACAGTTTGTGCTCTTGAAGAGCGGCGACGAAAGGCCGCTACCGCATTCGCATAGTGCCTGCGCACCCATTGCACACCTGAACCGCGAGCACTGGTGACGGGCGCGAAACGTATGTCGCGATGGCTGTAGTTGCACCGGTACAAGAACTGGCGAAAAAACTCTGTTGGCGCGCGTCTTCCGCCAACACGACCACCTGGGAGGCCTTAGTCATTGTCCCAGCCGCGCGCAATCAGTTCCGCAGGAGAAAGAAGGCTGTCGGTATCGCCTTCAAAATTACGGACGCGAACGGGCCCGTTGCCGTCACGGAAGAACTCGACGCCATAGTCGGGCGCCCACTGGTTGATGAGCTCGGGATGGTGGGAGATGAGAATGGCTTGGCCTTTGCCTTCGTCGACTGCGTCGGAGAGAGCGTTCAACCAAGGTTGAATTTCGCGGAGGGAGATAAAGTTGTCTGGCTCGTCTATCACAACCGTCTCTCCTCGGCCCATGAAGAAATGAAGAATTGCATAAAGCCCAACGAGGCACTTCTGCCCTTCGGACAGCTCGGTGAGACTGAATCCAATGGGAGGCTGATCGCTCGAAGCGAACTCGGCAACCAACGTCCTGTTATCTTCCCGGTGCGATGGCATTCTGAATACATCAAACCCCTCCATGGCGGCCTGTAGGCTTGATAGGAATTGGGCTTGTTGTTTAGGGGAAGTCAGCAGACTTGATCGATACCAAGAGGCGAAATTCGATAGATCCGGCCTAAGGCCGAGAGCTTCTTTTTCCGAAGACGCCAGCATTGAAAAAGGATTGATACGGAATAGCCGAACACTATCAAGCCACCTACGAAAAGCTGCGATACCTTTGTATGGCACTTGATCTGGAATTGAGGTGAGGCTGGAACGGTTTGCTTCCAGCGGGTAATTGACGGTTTCGATTGTGCCCGAACCATGGAGAGTAACCTGCCCTGCTGCGAACTCGAGCAGAGGCCGTTGGTTTAGGTGAAGCGCCTCTTGGACAACCACCCATTGACTCCCATCATCGGTTGCGTCGGTTCGCAAAGTGTAGATATACGTCTGGTCATCAATTAATGCTTCGATTTCGAACCGCTGAGCGGTCCTGGTAGTCCATCGAGTAATCAGATGCCGGACTGGGGCTTCATCGAGTAGCTTTCCTGCGACCACATGCCCTCGTACGAAAAGCAGCGCATCAATCAGTGAAGACTTGCCGGAGCCGTTAGCACCGAGGAGTAGTTGCTTGCGGCCGGGGCGGTACTCGAAGTTAACGAAGCAGCGGAAGTTGTCGATATAGAGCCGCGTGAGCATCTTGAATCAATGCTACTGCACTATGGTTCCGGAATCGCGGCTCCGTCGGTGCGGGGGTCGGAGGCGGCGGCGTTGAGTTTGGTTTTGGAGTTGTGGAGGACGGCGTTGCCTCGGCCCATGGCGGTTGTGTAAGGCGCGGCGATGGTGATCTGGTGGCCGAGGGCGGAGAGGCCGGTGAGGGCATCGACGCCGAAGCGGTTTTCGAGGGTGACGTCGCAGCCGCTGGCGTTGCGCTTGGTGAAGCGGGGGGCTTCGAGGGCGGCCTGGAGATTCAGGCCATAGTCGGCCAGGTAGGAGACGTATTGGGCGTGGGCGAGGGGCTGGTTGGGGCCGCCCATGATACCGAAGGCGATGTGGTCGTCGCCGTGTTCGACGATGGCGGGGATGATCGTGTGGAAGGGCCGTTTGCCGGGGGCGAGGGCGTTGGGGTGCGACTTGTCGAACTGGAATCCGCCGCCGCGGTTGTGGAGGATGAAGCCCATGCCTTCGACGGTGACGCCGGAGCCCCAGAGTCCGGAAACGGACTGGATCCAGGAGGCGATGTTGCCTTCGCGGTCGACGACGCTGAAGTAGGTGGTGTCGCTCGATTCGGGGGGCGTGCCGGGTTTGACGTCGCAGTTGGCGCGGGCCGGGTCGATCAGCCTGGCGCGGGCGGTGCCATAGGGTTTGGAGATGATGCCCGCGGTGGGGACCTTGATCATGAGCGGATCGGCGACGTAGCGGAGGTCGGCGTAGGCGAGTTTCATCGCCTCGATCTTGCGGTGAAGCTCGGTGGCTGAGTTCGAGGCGGCGGGTTGGAAGGTTTCGAGGATGTTGAGCATGGTGAGGGCGGCAAGGCCCTGGCCGTTGGGTGGCAATTCGTGGAGCTGCCAGGCGCGGTAGGTGGTGGACACGGGCGTGACCCATTCGGGCTGATAGGAGGCGAGGTCTTCGGCGGTGAGGGTGCCGCCGTGTTTGGCCGAGGTGGCGAGGATGGCGCGGGCGACTTCGCCTTTGTAGAAGCTGTCGGCGCCGCCGTTCGCGATGGAGCGCATGGCGCGGGCGAGGCCGGGGTTGCGGAAGATGTCGCCGGTGGCGAGGGCCTTGCCGTTGGGGTAGTAGGTGCGGACGCTTTCCGGGTCCTTGCGCAGGAGGGGGCTTTCCCAGAAGGGCGAGGTCATCTCGTAGATGGGGAAGCCCTCTTCGGCGAATCGGATGACGGGAGCGAAGAGGTCCTTCCAGGGCAGCTGGCCGTAGCGCTTGTGCATGGCCTCCCAGCCTCGGACGCAGCCGGGGGCGGTGGCGGGGTGGATGCCGTCGCGGACCATGGTTTTGAGGCCTTGGGATTGGAGGGCTTCGATGGACATGGCGCGCGGGGCGGGGCCGGAGGAGTTGAGGCCGGCG
>CAYUZM010000065.1:0-13499 GCA_964449665.1 uncultured Solibacteraceae bacterium | reverse complement strand
ACAGCCAGGTGGCGCAGCGGTTGGAGCAGTTCACGGGCGCGAATGCGGGCGGCGGCCTATACGCGGCGGCACGGAATCGCTATCGCGCATTTCCGGACATCGACGCACACGTCTTTCCCGTGCAAATGGTCGCCGGCATCGAAGAGCGCGATGAGATCAAGCTCACACGCATCAGCCCCGCCGACGCCCAACAAGGCTTCAGCCTCGGGAGCATCGAAAGCAAACTCGCCGGAGACAGCTTTGCCGCCTTCGCCGGATTCTTCAAGCGGAGCTGGCGCGCCAACGACATTCTGTGGGGCCGTCTCGATGGCGTTTGCGAACTCATCGAGTGCCTGCTCACCAAAGATCGCATCCAGGAACTGCTCACGCGCCGGAAGCTTTCCCGGTTGCTGAAGGATCGCGACGGCGATCTCCTCCCCTGCTGCCGGCCCGATGAACTGTTCCCTAACGCGCCGCAGCCGCTCCGCGAGCGAATCCGGCTGTCGCTTCTGCACTTGTGCGATATCGAAGGCGCGGCCACGGACCTCAACAACGTCGAAGGCGTTACGCGCGAGCTGCAATCGCAACTCATCTCCGCCGCGCACTGGGAAATTCTCCACGAACATCTGGAAGATGTCGTCGCCGCCGGCATCTCCGATCAATTGGACTGGAACCAATTCCAAACCGTGCACACCGGACAGGAGCCCGGCTGTGCCCAGTCGCCGCCCGTAGGTTTCGACGCCCGCAGCGGCGCATTCGTGCCGTCGGAGACCGCCCGCGGCCCGCTCGTCATCACCGCCGCCGTCCGCGAAATGGCCCGGCAAGGCGTGCACAGTCTGCTCGACCCCAACAATCCCAACCGTCATGCCGAGCTCGAACGGTTCTTTCGCCACGAATACCGCGCCGGCGAAGAGACCTTCCAACGCGACATTCCGCTGACGGTCACCGCTCATCTGGCCGCGCGCGCCGCGCTCGTTCTGCGCAACTGCATCGCCACCGGGTTGCCGCCCCGCTTTCGCGGCATGCGCGATCAACTCTGGTTCAAGTGCCTCACCTACGCGCTCACCATCGCGTATGCCTATACAAGCTGGTGGCGGCGAACGCCCGTGCAGGCCAGGGCCTTCTCGATGGGCGGGTCCCTCGCCGCGTCCATCGTCATTCTCTGCACGCTGCTCTGGACCAGCCCCCTCCTCATCGACTCGGGCGGACTGCGCGTCTGGTGGCTGGTGCTACTCCTCGCCGCAATCGTCTTCCTCGGCGGCAACCTCGTCTACGTGCTCGACGCCTCGCGCGCGGCGCTGAAGCCGCGGCCATGGCCGCTGCGCTGGGCGATCCGCCTCGGACTCGCCGCGGGCATCACGCTTCCCCTCGTTTTGTTCACTGTCTATCTCGGCTGGTATCCTTCGCTGGTCGAAACAATCACAAGCTCTCCGCGGTGGTCCTGGCTGCGAGACGCGCCCTACATTCCCGGCCGGATCAGATCGCCGGAGTTCGTGAGCGCGGCCGTGCTGATTGCCCCGTACGCCTCCATGCTCGCGGCCGCCTCGGCGTGGTCGTGGCTCCGCCGCCGGCTCTGGCGCAAGCCGGACGCCAAGTGACCGGCGCTCTCGCCGGCTTCAACCTGCGCCCGCGCGCGGCGTGCGCACGCGCCAGTGGCTTATCCGCGCACGCGCCCGCCCTTCTCGACGCGCCCGAGCCCGTGGCTCGCCCGCTCCGTCACTCCACGCGGACCCCTGCCGCGCGGGCCTTCGTATTCAGTTCACTTGCACCGAATTTCTCATATAATGTACCGACAGATTCCATAAATCCAGGAATTCGATAGGCGCCATTCTTAATCTCCTGGCGAAAGATCGGCCGGCCGGATGTACTCAAACGTTACGGACATGCTGCGGAGGTTTCGCGACGGCGACAAAGGCGCGGAAGCTCCATTGATGGAAGCGGTGCATCGTGAACTGACCCGCATCGCCGCCGGACTGATGCGCCGCGAGCGCGATGGCCACACGCTCCAGGTCACCGCGCTTGTCAATGAAGCCTACATCCGCCTTGTTTCCGACCGCGAGACGCAATGGCAGGATCGCGCCCATTTCTTCGGCGTCGCCGCGCAGGTCATGCGGCACATTCTCGTCGATTACGCGCGCCAGCGTTCGGCCGGCAAACGCGGAGGAGGACGCATCGCCACGCCTCTCCACGAAGCGCTGGTCGTCTCGCACTCCCGCCTCGAAGAATTGCTGACGCTCGAAGACGCGCTCAACCGCCTGGAAGCCGATGACCCACGCGCCGGCCAGGTCGTCGTGCTCCGCTTCTTCGGCGGGCTGAGCGTGGAAGAAACTGCCGCCGCGCTCAAAATCTCGACTCGTTCCGTGAAACGGGATTGGGACTACGGCCGCGCGTGGCTGAGATCCCGCCTGGCGCCCGAAACCGATGGCACCGCCGCTTCACTCCAGGATTAAGGCCCTCTTTGCCGAGGCCGCCGAGCTCAGTCCGGGCGAGCGCGCGCGCTTTCTCGATGGCGCCTGCGAGGGCGACGCCGCGCTGCGCCACGAAGTCGAACGGCTGCTCACGGCGTTTGAATCCGGCGGCGGTCCGCTCGATGCTTCCACGGTCGGCGAGTTCCTGCTTGGCCGCCCCGCCGAACAAAGTCTCAACTCCGGCGAAATCCTCGCGCACCGCTTCCGCATCGAACGCCTGATCGGACGCGGCGGCATGGGCGAAGTGTATGAAGCCTCCGATCTGGTTCTCGGCGGCAGCATCGCGCTGAAGACCCTGCGCAGCGAACATCTGCTCAATCCCGGCTACGTGGCCCGCTTTCGCCGCGAGATCCAGTTGGCGCGCAAGGTCACCCACGCTAACGTTTGCCGCGTTTTCGAGGTCGGCCGGAATCTGACGGAAAACTCCGAAATCAATTTCCTCACCATGGAGCTGCTCAACGGCGAAACCCTTGCCCAGCGCATCGCCCGCGGCCGCTGCTCCGCCGCCGACAGCTTTTGGATCGTCCGCCAGATCGTGATGGGCCTTGCCGCCCTCCATGAGGCCAAGGTGGTTCATCGCGACCTCAAGCCCGCCAACGTCATTCTGATCGAGGGCGGCGGGGCCAACGTGGGCGGAAACAGCGCGGGCAGAACCTGCGCGGGTGGAACCAACGCAGTCGGAACCAGCGCCGGCGGAATCAACGCAGTCGGAACCGGCGCGGGCGAACCCTTCCGAGCCGTGATTACCGACTTCGGCCTCGCCCACGCCTGGGCCTCCGAGCCCATCGCCGAAAGCATCACCTCGGCCGGCCAACTGCTCGGCACTTCGCACTACATGGCTCCGGAACAGCTCATGGGACAGAATGTTGGCCCCCAGGCCGACATTTACGCGCTCTCCATAGTGATGTATGAGATGTTTTGCGGCGTACGGCCCTTTCAGGCGGATAGCTTCGCCGAAGTGGCCGCGCTGAAGCTCACCACTGCGCCGAAACCACCGCATGAGATCGCGCCCGTTCCCCAGGAATGGAGCCGCCTCATCCTGCGCTGCATGGAGCGCAATCCGGCGGACCGGCCGCAATCGGCCCGCGAGATCCTGACGCTTCTCGACGCGCTCTCCAGTTGCAGTCTGCCCGCCCCTCCGCTGCCGCTCCCACCCGCGCTCGCCGCCGTGTCCACCGCGGCCCCGGCCAAACCCCGCTACGCCTGGCTGCCCTCCCGGCTTTCCACGCGGGCCGCTCTGGCCGCCGGACTCCTGGTTCCGCTCGCCTGCGCCGCGTCGATGAGCTTTGAATCCGTCCGCCGCCCCGTGCTCGACCGCGCCTGCCATGCCTCACCCGGCTCGTCGCTGTGGTGCCTGCTTCCGGCCGACAAAGACATCGCCGTGCTCCCCTTTGAGCTGCGCGCGGCCACGCCGGAAGACCGCGATCTCGCCGCCGGCCTGGCCCAATACGTGCGCTCCTCCTTTGCCCGCCTGGCGCCCGATCCTTCCCACCTCTGTGTCCATCTCCGCGACGACCGCAACGTTGATGGCGTTCATCTCGTCCTCGAAGGTTCGGTCGAATCCACCGGCCCGCTGTTGGTCGTGAACTTCATCATCCGGCAAGCCGAAATGGAGCCCGGCTCCAATGAGCGCCTCGTGCTGCGAAAAAGCAAAGTCGCCGTGCCGCGCGCTTCGGCCCACCTGCTGCAAACCCAGGCTCTGGAGGCGCTCGCCCGCACGCTGGAACTTCAATACCAGCCCGCGCTTTGGGATGCGTGGCGCAAATCGGCCACCGGGAACGCCGAAACATTTCGCGCCTACCTCGTGGGCCTCGGCCGTCTGCGCGAGGGCCGCTACCAGGACGCGCTCGCCTCGTTCCAAACCGCCACCGATCCGGCCCACGATTTCATGTTTGCCCGGCCTCACGCCGCGCTGGGAACCACCTACCGGCTGATGGGCAATCACGATCGCGACCAATCGGCCTGGCTGCGCGCCCGGCAGGCTTATCAGCGAACGTTGACGCTCGACTCGGAAAATGGCCTCGCCGAAGTGGAAAAGCAGTTCGGCGAACTCGAGATGGCGACCGGCGATTTCCCCGCTGCCGCCGAACGTTTCGAGCGCGCGCTTGCGGCCAATCCGTTCGATCACGAACTCCGCAAGCTTCTCGCCAATGCCTACGAGGCGGCCGGGCGTGTCGCCGACGCCGGCCGCGTGCTGACCGACGGCGTGAAGCTCACGCCCGGCTGCTGGCTCGCCCACAACGCAAAGGCCAGCTTCCACTCGCGCTATACCGAGTTCCGTGAAGCCGAAAGTTCGTTCCTCCAGGTCCTCCGCCTTGCGCCCGGAAACGCCATCGGCTATCACAATCTTGCCTTCGACTACCTCAAAGCCGGCCGCTTCGACGAAGCCGTCGACCTCGCCGCCCGTTCCGTCCAGTTGGAGCCGAGCGCGCTCCGTTACTCCACGCTCGGGCGGGCCTTCCTTTACAAAGGGTGCGCGCCGGACGCGCTCGTGAACCTCAAGAAGGCCGTCGAGCTGTCGCCCTCTTCTCCCTTCGCGTGGGCGAACCTGGCCGAGGCGCTCTCGGCCTCCGGCGTCGAGCCGGGATCGGCCCCGTCCACTTACGCGCGCGCCGTCGAGGCCTGCCAGCGCGTGCTGGTCGAACGGCCCTCCTATGCCCATATCCGCGCCTACCTCGCGCTGAATTCGGCGCGTCTCGGCAGGGCCTCGGACGCGCGGCGCGATGCCCTGTTGGCCATTCAACAGGCGCCGAAGCTCCACGATGTCGCCCTCCTCGGCGCCGAGACGATGGAGACGCTGGGCGATCGCGCGGCCTCGCTCGCGATTCTCAAACAGGCGCTCAAAGACGGCCTCTCCCTGCACGAGGTCCGCGGCGCCTTTGGGCTTCGCAACGTGCGCCAGTCGCCCGAGTACGAAAAGTTCTTGCAGTCGATGGGCCTTGATCCCGCCGCCGATCCAGGCGGACTGGCGACGCCTTCGGTGTCGCACCCCTGCCCCGTGTGGGGCGTGGCCGGCAAAGGCTACCGAAAAGAGTAAGTTCCCCTGGGCGGCCCACAACGTCCGCCCGTCCTCCGGCGCCCGTCCCGTTCCCCGGCGGCCTGGCGCTGGCTTCGTCCATTCAGCCTCTCCCAGACGAGAGCAGACATGGTTGTACCGCAAGAGATTGGAGACAAGCACTCATGCCAGGCGCCCCACTTGACCGCGTTTTCGCTTTCCAGGTTTCGCCCGAAGGAAAGTTCACGTTCACACCTCCTGGAGATTGGGCCTACGCGCACCACGATACCGTGACGATCCAAAGCGACAGCGGCCCGTTCACCGTTGCTCTCAAGCCCATCGTTTCGGCCATCCAGAATCCCGTCGGCGGGCCGCTGACCGGCGTCGCCGCCGCGCCGGGTTTGTGGTCCACCGGTAAGGCGCCCATCAAAGACGGCCTGACGCCTTCACAACGCAAGGAGCTGATGGCATCGAATGCCACGCCCGGCGACCCGGACGGTTTCATCGCCCGCTACAACTACGTGATCACGGCCACCCATAACGCTTCGGGGAAGGAGTTCACCAATGCGGAACACAACGGTACCCACGATTGTTGAGAGTCTCGCCTCCGGGGCGCTCGCCGAATTGGATGAGCGAGTCCAGCTTCCGGACATCCAGGGAAACGTGTTGAAGGCTTACCGCCGCCACCATGCGTTCTATCTGTTCGTCCGCTTCGATCCCGAAACGGCGCGCGGTAACCCGGCGCTGCGTTCCCTCATTGGGAAGCACGTCAGCTCGGCCGCCCGGCAGAACGCCATGAGCGCCGAATGGAGACGCCTCACGGGGGGGCAACAAACGTCTCCCGCGACGGATGGCAGCGGGCCGTTTAGCGATCCGGCCGGCATGTTCGCCCTCACCGCCTCCGGTTACCGCCACTTCGGCATCGCCGGTGGCGTTCCCATCAGCGACGAACTCGGCGACGACATCTGGAAGTTCGGCATGAGGCCCGATGAGGGCGCCGTCCCGCCCTACTATTGGCGCTCTTCGCCCGAGCAGTGGGAGAAGAACTACAAAGAGGAGATCCACGGGCTCTTTCTGCTCGCCGACGACAGCCTGGATCGCCTTCTCGAAACGCGGCGCGCCTTCAAGCGCGAGCTTTCCACCATCGGCGTGGTGGTTGCCGAAGAGCGCGGCGCGCGCCTGCTCTCCGGCCCTCGCGGCGCCGAAGGCGACATCGAGCACTTCGGCTTTAAGGACGGCATGTCCAAAGTCGCATCGCCCTCCGCCGTCTTCACGCCGGAAGACCCGTTTGGGAACGGCGCGGCGGGCAAACAAACCTTCGGCTGCTTCGCCACGTTCCTCAAGATCGAACAGAACGTTCTCTCGTTCGAGCAGGAGAGCGCAGCTCTTGGAGCCGCGGTTTGCGCCAAAGGCATCACCGTCAGCAAGCAACAGGCGCAGGAACTCGCCGTCGGCAGGACGAAGGATGGTTCGTTGATCTCTCCGCTTGTGGACCGTTCGAACGGGAGTCCACTGAAGAGTCCGGGCGCCGTTCCTTTCGCCGTTGAGGGCGCTGCTGCGCCGATCGAATGTCCTCATCACGCCCACATCCGCGTCATGAACGGCCAGGACCACGCGCATCAGATCGCCCTCGTCCGTCGCGGCATGGTTTACGGCACCGACCTCTATAACGAATGGACGCAGGAAGGCATTCGCCAGCTGCCGCCTTCTTCCGGCGCGGGCTTGCTCTTCCTCTCCTTCCAACGCAGTCTCCGCGACTTCACCGCCTTGATCAGCCGCGCCTACAAACGCGGCGACCCGATCTTGACCCACAAGCACTACGTTCCCGATGGGCAAACCTGGGACTTCGCGGGCGAGAAAATCGCGCACACCATGGCCGGCATGACGACCATCCGCGGCGGCGAGTACTTCTACGTGCCCAGCATGCCGTTCCTGGAGTACCTGTCGTCCTAGCGATCCTGGCTGCCGGCCGCCGCGCCGCGCGCCCGATCAAGAGCCCGGCACACGATCTCCGCGCAGGCGGCGGCCGAACACGCCTCAAACTCCGCTTGCGGCCCGCTCCGCAGGGCCGCCTGAAGGGCGCGAGCGACGCTCTCCGCACCGAGCCCTTCTATCCGCAGCCACGCCACGCCCGGCAGCGACCGCGTGACGCGGTCGTCGTTCGGATTGAGTTCGTGAGATAGCGCCACCTGCGGCACGCGGAGATACGCCAGTTCGTAAACGGTTTTTCGGGACGACTTCGTGATGGCGACGTCGCACAGCGCCATCCACTCGTCCATCTCCCAAGTTCGGTCGAGCAGAACCACGCCGTTGCGCCCGGCCAATCGCGCTTGCATCTCGTCGTGATCGGCGCCCGCCACCCACACCAGCACCTTCCCGCCGAACGGCAGCGAATCGTAGGCCGCCAGCACCAACTCCAGAACCGGCGCCATCGCCTCAGTCCAGCTCCCGGGAAATACGCCCACGACCGTGGCCCCGGCGCTCACGCCATGTTTGGCGCGCAACACGGCCTTGTCCCGCTGCTTGGCGCCGAAGCGCACGAACGGCCCGAGGTAGCGTACCTTGTCCGCTACCCACGCCGGTTCGGCGAACACGCCCGGCGGCCCCAGGAATACAATCTCGTCGGCGAACAGCAAGCTGCGCATGGCGTAGGATTCGCCGTCGCCGAACCAGTCCGTGAGGAAGAGAACCGGCTTGTCGAAGATCTTGGCCACGGGCGCGGCGGCAAACTCTTCGTGGCTCACCACGAGGTCCGGATTCAGCCACCGGATGAGGCGGCCCGCGAGAGCTGACATCTCGGCGTTGGCGCCACTCTCGGCGAGTCCGGTGTCAATTACGGGCATGCCCAGTTCGGTGAACGTCCGCGCGCCCGTGCCGTAGGAGACGAACCGCACCTCGGCGTCGCGCCGGAGCGCCTGCAACGCCCGGCCGATCTCGATATCGGGAATGGCGTGTCCGCGCCCGCGCCCGCGCGAAAAGAACAGGACTTTGGCCGAATGTTCTGTGAACTCTGGAAATCCCATCTTGGATTGTTAGCAATAGCACAACTGGCCGTTCGCGCGGTGATTCAGCGGCGTGTGGGTTTCGGGGGCGTTGTTGGTCGAGAGCCGGCGCACCGTGATCACGCGCACGCATTATTGGTTTCAGCACGAGCCCTGCTGGTACGTGCGGAAGAAGAATGCGCCATGGTTCGGCAAGGCGGGTGAGAACTCGACGGTGTGGGACTCGCCGTCGCCGAAGTTCATCATGGGCGGTTCGGACGAGGACAAGTTCGACCATCCGACGCAGAAGTCGGTGGATTTGATGCGGCGGCCGATTCTCAACCACACCAAGCGTGGGGAGTTGGTCTATGAGCCGTTCCTGGGGAGCGGCACGACGCTGGTGGCTGCGGAGATGACCGAGCGACTCTGCCTGGGCAAGGACCTCACCTCCAAAGGAATTACGGCGCGACGCAGGCCAGTAGTGTGGGACCCGCCGTCAGCAGCGTCCGGCTTAGGGTCTGGTTGATCGATTGCTTGACCAGATCTAGGAAGGAAGCACCCCGAAGCTTTGTCCCGCGCAGGTTATTGAACGCGTGACTACTGGATCTGCGGCTCCACTGGCGACACAACGACGATCTGCATGTCTTTTGCCAACGAGACGATCTTGCCAACCAGATCCTTGCGCCGCGGCCAAAAGAACACTTTCTTACCTGGTTTATGCGCAAGAAAGATTTGCGTAATCTGATTGCGGCGCGCGAAGTCCACGATGACGTGTGCAACGTCCTCGCCGTCGAGGATCCGCGTCTCGATGTGGAGGTTGCGCGCAAAGTTCAGATGCCGTTCCACAGCCTCATGTTCGGCCGGCGACAATTCTGTACCGCCGCCCGAGGGAATCGCGACGGCGAAGCACTCGGCATCGATAAAATCTCCCATGCGCTTGGCCCGGCGGATGAGCCTCACGGTCTCTGGGTCTGGAGTTACCAGCATCAGGATCTTGTGCTGCTTGCTGAGTTGCGGCCGGTCAGCGGCAGAAGAGGTGTCATGCTCGTTCTCCATCCGCTGCCCCACCTCATGGGCAGCCTGCCGCAAAGCGAGTTCGCGCAACGCCACCAGGATTTGTTCCTTGAAGAAATTCTTCCTGGCTTGCTCCGCTTTGTCGCGCGCGTAAACGACCCCTCGTTCCAGCCGGTTGAGCAGAGCCTGGGGCGTCAGGTCCATCATGACGACCTCGTCGGCCTGCTGCACGACCCAATCCGGAATCGTTTCCCGGACCCGGATTCCGGTGATGTGCCAAACCTGGTCGTTCAAGCTCTCCAAGTGCTGAATGTTCATCGTCGTCAGAATGTGGATGCCCGCCTCCAGCAGGACCTGAACGTCCTCCCAGCGCTTTGTGCGCTCCAAGCCGGGAACGTTCGTGTGAGGGAACTCATCAACGGCGCAGACTTGGGGTTTTCTCTCGAGAATCGCCTCGGTATCCATCTCTTCGAATACCTTCCCCCGATATTCGACTTTCCGCCGTGGGATCAGTTCGAGCCCTTCCATCTTGGCAATCGTGTCCTTGCGTGCGTGCGGTTCGAAATATCCCACCACGACATCCACGCCGTCGGCTTTCAGCGACTGTGCTTCCTCCAACATCTTGTAAGTTTTGCCGACGCCGGCGGCATAACCCATAAAGATCTTCAGCTTGCCCCGCTCAGCCTGTACATAGCCGTTTGTCATGGGGCTATTGAGGGAACACACGGACATCCATACCGCCGGCCGAGTGAAGTATGTGATCGATCGGACTGCCGAACAAGCGCGCCTTCAAACCCGTTCGCTGGGAGTGTCCCACGAAGATCTGCGTAATTCCCCGGCTGCGAGCGAACTCGAGAATCGCCGCGACCGGATCGTTCCCTTCCAGTATTTCGACATGCGCTCCGGCGGCGCGTGCAATCATGAGCCGTTCTTCCAGCGCCGCGCGGTCTTCGTCCGAAAGTTCCGGCTGGTGGACGTAGGCGGCGAGTAACTCCGCGTGAAACTTACTGGCGATGATCATGGCCGTTTCCATCATTTCGCGAATGTTGGCCCTCGGAGTGATACAGACGAGGATGCGTTCCTGAGCGCGAAATTGCTGGCGGATCCCGTAGCGCTCCAGGTATTCGGAAAGTTGATGATCGACAACGTCTGCCGCCAGTACGAGCGCGAGTTCACGCAACTTCGACAACTGGTGCTGCCGCTGCGCGGCATCGATCTGTTGTTCCGGCGAACGTTCGATCGGTTCCACCGGCGGAGCGTCGACAATCTCAATATCTGAGGCGCTCTTGATGAAGGCAATCGGCACCGTCTCGCGGACGCGCTTCCCCGTGATCGATGAGACCTGTTCGCTCAACTCCGTGATGTACTGGATGTTCACTGAGCCGATGACGTCGATCCCCGCGGCAAGTAGCTGCTGCACGTCTTGCCAGCGGCTGGCGTTGGCCGACCCGGGAGGGTTGTCGTAGGCAAGTCCATCGATCACGCAAACTCGCGGTCTCCGGCGGAGCAGAGCTTCCATATCGATGGTGGCCTGATTTCCCACCATTTTGAACGGAACTACTTCGAGGTTCTTGAGTAAGGCCTCGACATCGGGCGGAACCTCAGGCTGGATTCCTCCCACCACAATATCCGAGCCTCGCTCCCGGCGACGACGAGCCTCGTCGAGCATCCGGAAAGACTTGCCGACGCCCGATGCGTAGCCGAGAAACACTTTGAGGCGACCACGCGCGGCCGCCGCTTCTTCTGCTTGTACTTCGCGCAGGAGTTCTTCCGGAGTTCGGCGGCGTGATTCAGTTGGCATAGCAACCGGCCGGGTGAATCCATCGATGCGGATCGCAGATCATAAAATAACCTATTTCTCCATCGGGAAGGCGATTACATGGACGAATCATCCACAGGCGTAGCCACGACCGGCGTACAAAGGGACCAGGAGCGGATTTTCTGCACAACGCGAGCAGTACTAACGGCGGCCGATCGAGTTCGCGCTGCGAAGCAGATCGCGACGGTGGAGGGGGAAACTGCGTGGCTATCTTGCAAGCCTCCCGCCTCCCTCTTCGGTACGAATCCGGACTGTTCGTTACGGGGCCCCTACTTTGGTCCAAAAAAGACAACAAGCCCGAGCGTAATCGTGTCCTGGTGCTTCCAAGGACCAATAACGAATGGCTGCCCTGGGATGTTGAGCGGACTGCCCTGCGAACCGTGCTCAAAGTACGGCTTGTCGGACATATCCCGGCGATATTCCAGGCGCGATAGCAGGCCGTGAGTCCACTTGTATTCGCCGGTGGCTGTGAACGTCGTCAGGTTTTGGGCTTGGCCGGTCATGAAACCGTCATGGTCTGCGTAAACTTCCCCGCGGAACGCGATTGCGGTGTGAGAACTCGTCTGAAATTTCACCGAGGCTCCGAAGGCGTCCCAATCGGCCGAGCTCGATCCAGACCCGAAGGCCTGATTCTCACGCCCGTGGTAGTAGTTCAGGTAGCCGGTCACCTTCTCCGCCGGCGTGAAATTCAGCACCGTGTCATAAATACTCCGCCATCCCCGATTCGTGCCGGTCTTCTCCGGTCCGATATAGATATTAGTCAGCCAGGACACCTTCTTGCCTGTCCAGGCGGTTGTGAAACCCATGGTCTTGCCGCTATTGTTGTCTTCCACATTGTTCCACCCATTGACGAGTTGGAATCCCACTGTGAAACTGCCGGTGAGCGGTTTTGCGGCGCGAAGGCCGAAGTGGTAGTAGGGTCCATTCGTGTAAAGATAGCCTCGGCCGTAGTGCCACGTGAGATTATTCTCGGTCAGCTCAGCGCCAACCGATGTGTAGAACTTGCCAAAGTCGAATTGGAACCCGCCCCACGTCTTGGGTTTAATCGAGACGTAGGCCTGAGGGAGGTAGCGAACGATATCCCTACCGGCTGGGTCCGTGGCGTGGACGATGTCCCACGCGCGGCCGAAGCCCGTATCCAATCGAAAGCCGATTGGCTCAGGATCGTGATACAGCGATACCTCGGCCATATTCAGCGCAAACGATCTAGACCGAACCTCAAAATTCCGAAGCGTGTTGAAACCGCTCGCGGGATTGTTGAAGTTATGGCTGTAGTATCCGTCGATCAACCCGGATACCTTGATGTCTCCGACCGACCAGGGCGGAGAAGAATCCTCGGCTCTCACGATTGCCGCTTCGGCGAGCATCAACGTGGATAACGCCGTAAAATGTGCAATTTTCATATGTTTGTCCTTTGAACACACGTATGGTGTTCCTACTGAACCTCCTGCAGGTGACTATGGGTACGAGGGCTATTTTGCTTCGGGCGCTGGCGCCGGTGGAAGCGGTGCGGGCTTGCCGAAACGCCGGTCGAGTTCCAGGTTGAGCCTGAGTATCTTCACACGGCTCTCACCAAGAATTCCCAGGTCCGGCTGCTCGGTGAACTGATCGACCAGTTGGGTTAGCGCGGCTGCCGTCGTGTTGCGATACTTCGCAATGCGGGCCACTTGAACACGCGCTCCGTCGGGACTCAGGTGCGGATCGAGGCCGCTGGCCGAGCCCGTGACCAGGTCCGCCGGAATGGGGCCCGTGTAGTCCGGGTTGTTCTTGCGGAACTGTTCCACTGCTGCGGAAACGCGGTCCACCAGTTTCTTGTTGGTCGGGCCCTGGTTGTAGCCGCTGGACGCGGTGGCGTCATAGCCGTTAGCCCCCGCATTCGAAGCTCGCGAGTTGAAATACTCCGGCCGGGTGAAGCCTTGACCGATCAGCTCCGAGCCGATCACCTTGCCGTCCTGCTCGATCAGGCTGCCGGCCGATTGCTTGGGGAAGATGATCTGGCTGATGCCGGTCATCGCCAGTGGGTAGACAATGCCAAGCACAATCGTCAGGAAGATCTTGATGCGAAGTCCGGGAAGAATCTGTTGCCACATAATCTCTCTCCTTAGGCGAGGCGCAACGCCACTAACAGTTGGTCGATCAGCCAAATTCCGGGGAATGGTGCGATGATTCCACCGATTCCGTAAATCAGTAGAATCCGGCCCCGCGAGCCGGCTCCCTCCAAGGGCCGATACTCCCCGCCCCCC
>CAYUZM010000064.1:0-13517 GCA_964449665.1 uncultured Solibacteraceae bacterium | reverse complement strand
TCGCACTACATCCACAATCTCGCGCCAGGTGTTCGGCTCGGGAATCATGACACCGACTGGAACCTGCAACGCGCGTAATACGGGTACCGGCTTCGATCCGCGTGAGATAATCGTCGCCTTTCGCAGCGCGGCCCCCAGACGTTCCTCGGGAATCGAGTCCTTCACCACGTCTCGGAGAAACGCCAGGCCGACGCCCGTCATGCAAACCACCATGTCCAACTCGTCGGCCTCCAACTTGTCGACAAACTGGAACGCAACGGAATGATCGTCCACCGATCGCTCTTTCACTGATGGCGCGAGAAACGGCACGCCATTTTGTCGGAGAATCATGCTCTCCATATCCTTGGCGCGACGGCTTTCCAGGCTGAGTACGCGGAGACCGGCAAATGACATTCAGTGTTGGGATGGGCCTTTCAAAACGAGTATTGCGCAAACACGTATGGGAACGTCTGCGCCGAGCCCGGCGAGTTTTGCTTCAGAAATTCTCCTGCGAACAGGTGGCCCAATCCGCCTCCCGCCCTCCACTGCTTGCTCACCGTCCACATCAGCGTTGCGTCCAGTTCCGTGCCAATCGATCGCGCGGTATTGCCCGCGCGGGGACGGACGGTCGCCCGTCCTGCGACATCATAGAGCGCATCGTTCGCGCTCGCCAGCCACAGCCAGTGATAGTCGATGTTCACCTGGACGCTCTTCCTTGGCTTGGCGTCCGCCCCCACGCGCACATTGTGCATGTTTTGCCAGCCCACGGCGTCCACCAGCCCGTAGAATAGGTGATTCGTACCCAGTAAATGATCGAACGTACGGTGCGTGCCATCGTTCGGATTCGCATCGCCCGAGGCGTAGTTATATTCGCCGGACACGCGCGGCTTCCATCCATGCGAGCCGATCGTTCGCCCTGCCAGCGTCGAAACCGCCCATGCCTGATGATCCACGGCCGCCACTTTTCCCCATTGCCGCGTCGTTTCCACCTGATAGTCGAACCCGCGCAGCGCCTTCGCCCCCGGCAATGACGCGAGCCGGAAGCCGCCAGTCCAAATACTCGTGCCACCGGTTTTCCAGAGCAAATAAGGCTCCAGCGTAGAGAAGGGAACTAGCTTGTTCAACGATCCATACGCGCCATGAATGTTGAAGCCCCGCCGCGGCTGGTCGAGCCGGCGCAACGGGTCCGCTTGCACCACCGCCGACGCGAACAAATCCACCTTCGCCCGCGCATTGCCCAACTCAAGCTTCACCGCGTCCCAGTTGCGTGAGTTGTTCGTCCAGTCCAGCGGACCAAGCATCCTCTGGGCGCCATAGTTCAACAACTGCCGCCCAACGGTGAGCTTCGCCAGCCCGTTGGCCTTGCCGAACCGGACATAGGCCTGCCGCACGTCGGCGGGATTCTTAAAAATGCCCAACGGCCGCCCGGCGTCCATACCCGCAACGCGCGAATCCTGCCCTTGAAAGAACACGTCCAACCACGGCGCCGGCACGAGATTCACGTTGAACCGCACGCGCGTCAGCAAATAGCCATCGTCGTTGCCCTCCTGGTAGTTGAATCCCGTGCGCCCTTCTCCGCGCGCGCGAAACTCGCCCGAAAGTTTCAGCCATTTGGGCATGACCTCGGGTATCGCCTGGGCCCAACAAACGTTGGCCGCCAGCAACATCATGAGGTGTTTCATCGCTAGTCTCCCGACGCCACCGGCGAGGGTACGAGCTGTCCGGAAAGCCGCGCATGAAGTTCTTCACGCGCCGTGCGCTCTTCGGCCTCGGAGAAACGCACGAAAATCGCCAGCGCGGCGCTCGCCGTGACGACTATTCCCAGCACAAACAGCGCATGCGGCCACGTGATCGATTCGCTCTTGAAAAGGAATCCCGCCAGAACGGCCCCCACGTTTCCACCCGCTCCTACGATGCCCGCCACTGCACCGAGCGCGCGCTTGTTGATGAATGGAACCACGGCATAGGTCGCTCCGTTCGACATCTTCAAAAACAGCCCCGTGAGCAACATTGCGGCGACGGCCAGCGGCAGCAGTCTCGCCTGCGAAAAGAGAAGCAAGCCGATTCCTTCCAATCCCAGCGTAGCCCCCAAAAGCAGCGCGCGCCCGCGTAGCCCCCAACGTAGTCCGAAGCGGTCGCTCACGATGCCGCCGAGGGCGCGCGCAAAGATGTTCATGGTGCCAAACGTTCCAGCGAGAAACCCAGCCGTCTTCAAGTCCATCTGGAAGTAGTCGACAAAGTACAGCGCGGCGATGTTGTCGATCGTGAGTTCCATCCCGAAGCACGCGCCATAGATGACAAACAGAGCCCACACGCGTGGGTCGCGGCACGCTTCCCAAAAGGCGCTCGTTGCCGACGCGCGTGAACTCATCTGCCCCTCGGCCCGCAGCTCGCTAAAATCCCCGTCCGGAGTATCCTGCGTCAGAAATGCATAGGCAACCCCGGTCAGCAATAGCGCCGCGCCGGGAACGATCATGGCCAGACGCCATCCCCACCACGCTCCCACGCCGAGTCCCAACAGCGCGCTATAGAGCAGCGGCATCACCATCTGCGTTACGCCGCCGCCAAGATTTCCCCAGCCAGCCGCCGTGGCATTCGCCGAGCCCACAACATTCGGCGCGAACATCACCGACGTGTGGTACTGCGTGATGACGAACGACGCGCCGATGGCGCCAATCGCCAGCCGGAACATGAGAAACGTCACGTAGTCGTTCGACAGGCCAATGCCCATTACCGGTAGCGAACCCACAATGAGCAGCCACGAATACGATTTGCGCGGCCCAATGCGATCGCACAACCACCCGAACAACAGCCGCGCAATCACGGTGATGGCGACCGAAGCGATGATGATGTTGCCGATCTGTCCTTTTGTCAGGTGCAGTTCCTCGCGCACGACCGGCATCAACGGCGCGATGCCGAACCAACCGAAGAAGCATAGAAAGAATGCGAGCCATGTCATGTGAAAGGCTCGCATCGGTGCGGTCTTGAAATCGAGCAGGCTGATCTTGGTAGCCTTGTTGCGAATCGTCATAAGGCGCGGTTCTCCTTGAGCATGCGATTGGGTAATCGGGCTCCGACAGGGAGGCTCATGCAGCAATGGGATACCCGTTCGCATCCGCGCAGCCGATGATCGGTTCCTCTAACAATGAGGACCCCTTGTGCAGGGGTGTGAAGCGGCAAGTTCAGGCGGCCGCCGAAGCCTCGTCAAGACCGAGAAGGATCACGCCGTTCTCGACCTTGACCGGATAAGTGCGCACCTCGGGTGCCGCCGCGTCACAAGGCTTGGTGACTGCGCCGGAGTCCAGACAGATGCGCCAGTTGTGCATAGGGCACGTGACCGTCGCGCCGCCGACAATTCCGTCGGCAAGCGGTCCGCCGCCATGAGGACACCGGTTCTCTAAAGCCACAAACCGGTCTCCCAAATTGAACACGGCAACTTGCTGCGAATCGAGCGTCAAGGCTCTGCCCTCGCGTTCGGGAATGTTCATCGTAGAGGTGATGCGAATCCATTTCATGCGTTCACTGGCTCCATGGGTTGGATTTCGACAAACTGCGTGGGCCTGGGGCGCACTCGCTCCATCCAGGCGTCGTAAGACTTGTCCTTCGATTTCTTCAATCGTTTGAGCAGCGCCTGCCGCACGTCAGGTGGCGCGTACACGGTCTCCTTGCGGACCTTTTCGATGCCCAGCCGTTCCACAAAATCGTAGGTGCGCTCAAGATAGTTGGCGTTCTCCCGGTAATACTGGAAGACTATCTCGCACGCCGTGAGCGCTTCCTCGGTGGTTTCCACGGTGACAAGAAGGTCAGCTTTACGAACACCCTTGCCCGCCGCACCGCCGAACACAATCTGCCAGTTGCCCTCCTGGCCCACCATGCCGAGGTCTTTCACCGTCGCCTCGGCGCAATTGCGCGGACAACCAACTACGCCCATCTTGAACTTGTGCGGTGTGTAGAGGTTCTCCAAACGCCGTTCGAGATCGATGCCGGCCGTGATCGAATCCTGTGTGCCGAAGCGGCAGAACTGGCTTCCCACGCATGTCTTCACCATGCGCACGCCTTTCGTATAGGCCTGTCCCGATGGCATCCCCAGTTCATTCCAGATTGCGGGCAGATCGGCTTTCTTTACGCCGAGCAAGTCGATGCGCTGGCTGCCCGTCACCTTCACCATCGGCACGCTGTACTTCTCGGCAACGTCGGCGATCTTGCGCAACTCAGACGGTGTCGTCACGCCGCCTCTCATTCGCGGCACCACGGAAAACGTGCCGTCTTTCTGAATATTCGCGTGCACGCGGTCGTTAATAAATCGCGCGGACCGGTCTTCCTCGTGATCGCCGCACCAAACGATATCCACGATGTAGCTCAGTGCCGGCTTGCAAATTTCGCAGCCCTTGCCGTTGCCGTAGATGTCAAGCACGTCCTACGCCGAACGCAGTTTCTGCGACCGCACCATGTCGCGCAGCTTCTCCTGCGGAAACGGCACACACGCACACAGCACCTTCTGCTTGTCTTCTTCAAACTCCGGCGCCACGGCCTTCAACAACCGCGCACACAGATTGCCGCAACTGCCGCAACCTGTCGAAGCGCGCGTGCGGTCTTTCAACTGGCTCATCGTGTTCACGCCGTGCGTGTGAATCGCCGTGATGATGTCGCCCTTCGTCACACCCATGCACCCGCAGACGGTTTCGTTGTCCGGTATCTGCGCGACATCGAGTCCGGCGTCTTCGGCGGGCGGCGGGAAGAGCAGGTGCCGCCGGAGCGGTGCAAGATCCGTGTTCGCGCGCAGCCACTCTATGTAACGGTGGTCGTCTGAAGCGTCGCCGACCAGGATCACCCCGTGCAGGCGATTTTCTTTAATCAGAAGCTTCTTGTAGACACCAAGCGAAGGGTCTTCGTAGCGGATGCACTCGACTCCCGGCTCGCGGTCGTCAATCGAGCCGGCGGAGAAAACGTCCACGCCCATGATCTTCAACTTTGCCGCCGGTGATGCGCCGTTGAATACCGGCCCGCGATTGCCCGTGACCGTTGCCGCCAGCACCTTGCCCTGCTCCAACAAAGGCGCGACGAGTCCGAATATCTGCCCGTTGTGTTCGGTGCATTCGCCAACGGCCAGAATATGGGGATCGGACGTCTCCATATAGTCGTTGACCACGATGCCCCGCCGCACCTCCACGCCCGCTTTGCGCCCCAATTCGGCGTTAGGCCGAATGCCCGCCGCCACTACAACAAGGTCGGCCTCCACCTCTTCACCGCAGGCGAACTGCAGCCCTTCCACCTTGCCGTTGCCCAGGAACGCCTGCGTCTGCTTGCCAAGCATCACGCGCACGCCCAGGTTCTCCATCTTGCGCCGCAGATACGAACCGCCCTCCGGATCAAGTTGCCGCTCCATCAACGTGTCCATGAGGTGAACCACGGTGACTTCGCAACCTTGCACCTGCAACCCGCGCGCCGCCTCGAGCCCAAGCAGACCGCCTCCGAGAACGACCGCCTTGCATCCCGGCCGCGATTTCTCCAGCAACGCCCTCGTATCGTCGAGCGTCCGGAACACATGAACGTTCTTCTTTTCCACGCCCTGGATCGGCGGAATAAACGCCCTGCTGCCCGTTGCAAGAATCAGGTTGTCGTAGGGCGTCTCGCGCCCCTCACCGTCGATCACTACGCGCCGCGTCGAATCGATCGCCTCTACGCGCACTCCAAGACGCGCGCGAATCCCGTTGGCCTGATACCAGTCGATATCGTTGAGTACGATCTCTTCGGAGGTCTTCTCACCCGCAAGCACCGACGAAAGCAAAATCCGGTTGTAGTTGACATGCGTCTCGTCGCCGAAAATCGTGATCTCAAAATCCTGGCGGA
The DNA here is from genome assembly GCA_964449665.1 of uncultured Solibacteraceae bacterium. Taxonomy (GTDB): domain Bacteria; phylum Acidobacteriota; class Terriglobia; order Bryobacterales; family Bryobacteraceae; genus JAFLBB01. The sequence goes on along the minus strand of CAYUZM010000064.1, from coordinate 7,688 downwards.
ATTTCAGAATCTGTTCCACGCAGGCCACTCCCGCCATCCCGTTTCCGACAACGACTATTTGCTTCATTGCGTGGCTCCTGAACGTTCTACTCGAACGGCGCACTGCTTATAGTTCGGTTCCCGCGAGATGGGGTCGAACGCGCTTTGCGTCACCTCGTTCACGTTGGTCTCGAAATAGTGAAAGGGCATGAACACCTGGCCTGGAGCGATGATTTCCGTCAGCCGCAATTCGACGCCCCGCACACGTCCGCGGCGCGACACCAGGTCGATGCGGTCATGGCTGCGCAGGCCAATCGTGCGCGCATCCCGTGGATTCATCTCGAGCCACGCCACCGGCGAGAGATGCTCGAGAATCTCCACTTCACGCGTCTTCGTGCGCGTGTGCCAGTGCTCCACGGTGCGGCCCGTGTTCAACACCAGTGGATATTCGCGGTTCGGCTGCTCCGGATAGGGCTCCCACTTGGCGCAGATCAATTTCGCCTTGCCATCGGCGGTTTGAAACCGTCCGTCGCTATAGAGCCGCGACGTGCCCGTTGGCGACGAGCCTTCGGGAAACGGCCACTGCACCGCGCCTTCACGAGCGAGCAGTTCGTAACTGATGCCCGAGTAGTCGCACAAGCGGCCCTTGGAAACCCCGCGCCATTCGTTGAAGGCGTCTTCCGCCGTCTTCCAGCCCGGATACAACTCCTCGCGGCATCCAAGCTCTTCGGCGACGGCCAGAAAAATGTCGAAGTCCGATCGCGCCTTGCCTGGCGGCTCCACAGCCTTATTCACTTTGCTCACGCGCCGCTCGGAATTCGTGTACGTGCCTTCTTTTTCCCCCCAGATCGCGGCCGGCAACACCAGGTGCGCCAGCTCCGTCGTCGGAGTCGGATGGTATCCGTCTTGCACGACCAGGAAGTCGAGGTTCGCCATTGCCTGCCGGAGAATGTCCTGGTTCGGAAATGAAACGAGCGGGTTGGTGGCGATTATCCACAACGCGCGTATCTTGCCCGACACCGCGCCTTCGATGATGTCCGGATATGCCATGCCGCGTTTCCTCGGCAACCGTTCTTCGTCGATTCCCCACATTGCCGCGAGTTCGGCGCGGTCGATCGCGTCGTCGAACTTGCGATAGCCCGGCATGCCGGAGGTGAATCCCGTCTCCCGCGTACCCATCGCGTTGCATTGTCCGGTGATTGAAAACGGCGACGATCCCGTATGGCCGATCTTGCCCGTCAGTAGCGACAGGTTGCAGATCGCGTTCACCGTCTCGGTACCCTTCGTGCTGTGATTCACGCCCATCGTCCAGCCGATGAAAGCCGAACGCGACCGCCCAATCAGTACCGCCGTCTTGAACAGTTGCTCCTCGCTCAATCCCGTGATCTCGGATACACGTTCTGGCGTGTACTCCTCAAGAAACGGCTGCAGCTCCGCGAAACCAGTCGTGTGGCGGTCGACATAGTCGCGATCGATCCAACCCTGGCGGATCAGGATGTGAGCAATGCCGTTCAGCAGCGCAAGGTCGGCGCGCGGCTTCAACTGCAGGTGCAGGTCAGCCATCATCGCCGTCTTCGATACGCGCGGGTCGGCGACGATAAGCGTCTGATCGGGATTTGTCTGGAGATACTGGCAAAGTATGGGGTGGTTGTCGGCGATGTTGGCGCCAATCAGCAGAACCACATCGGCCTTTTCCATGTCCTCATACGCGCCGGGAGGTCCGTCGCTGCCAAACGAAAGTTTGTAACCCGAAACCGCGCTCGCCATACAGAGCGTGGTGTTGCCGTCGTAGTTCGTCGCGCCAAAGCCCAGCTGCACCAGCTTGCCGAGCGTGTAAAACTCCTCGGTTACCAGTTGCCCCGTACTCAGAACGCCAAGCGATTGCGGTCCATACTTCACCTGCGTGGCGCGGAGCTTCTGAACCATCACGCCGAGCGCCTCGGCCCACTCCACCGGAACCAGCCTGCCGTTTCTTCGCAGCAGCGGCTGCTTCGCGCGATTCTCCGTGTCGATAATGTAGTGCTCGGAAAGGCCCTTCGGGCAAAGCTTCCCGCGGTTCACCGGATGCGACGCATGCGGGCGCGAAGCGATCGCTTTCCCTTCCTTCACTCCAATCTCGTTCCCGCACCCCACCGAACAATACCCGCATGTCGTGGGCACCCATTGATCGGGAATCTTTTTCGCCGACGTGTAGCCGGTCGACTCGCCGCGCGCAAAGGCATACTCGCCGCTCAGGTTATCGATGCCAATTAACTGCTTCAGATTCACGCGGCCCTCCGTCCGGCGCTAAACGATGCCGCCATGTTCTTCCCCGCCACGCTCACAAAGAACAGCCAGCGGCCCAACCACTCACCCGCAAGTGCCAGCGCCAGCGCGGCGGCCGGCGCCAACGTGCTTGTCGAAAGAAGCGGCAACACGATGCCTGCCACGATCAGCACGCTCAGCCGCACAAGAAACGGCCCGCGCAATCGCCCGGAGAGCAGCAACGCCGATGCGCGCAGCTCAAACTGCTCGGACCGCGACAACCACAAGAACTTCAGCGTCTCGGTGAGCAACTGCATTGCTCCGCCCGCCGCCGCCATCCAAGCCGTCCATGGCGCGTCGGAGACGCCCATCGCCCGCACGAACAACGGCCCCAGCAGCACGCCGGTTGCCATGTAGCCGGCCAGCGTGTACTGCGTGTCCCATGCTGGCCGCGCGCGCACCATGTAAATGCGGGCCGAGCTCATCACGCCCACGGCCGCGCAAATCGCCGTCACCATTCCCACCATCGGACGTCCCGCAAGGTCGAGCGCTAACATGCCTGCGAAGACGGAAGCCACTCCCGCGAACAATGAAAGGCTCAACACTTCGCGGCTGAGCCAGGAGCGGCGCAGTCCGCGCAACGCGCGATATGCGTAAACGGGACGTCCCAAATGCAGCGGCGAAGCCGCCAGACTCACCCCCGCGATTCCAAGCGAAGCGAGCGCCGAAAGCCACAACTTCGTTCCACCGCCCAACCAATCGAGCAGCCACAGCGTGGTGAATGCGCCCGCCGAAAGTTGCGTCAGCACCAGCATGAACACTAGTGGCCAGTGCGGATGTTCCGGTTCAATGCGCTGCGTATCCACGCGTCCGATGTTCGGGTCGAGGCCCTCGGGCATCGTCACACGCGTCGTCGAAATGCTGTCTTCGGCCGATGGCATGCCCGGAGCGTTCGCGGCGAGGTAGTCGGCCCGCCACTCCTCGACATTCACGATCTCAATCGCGATCGCGCCTTCCGGACAAGCGTTCACGCACGCCGGAGCCATGCCGTCTGCCAACCGGTTGTGGCACATGTCGCACTTGCCCACGACGCCACGCTCGGGGTTGTACTGCGGCACGCCATAGGAGCAGTTCCAGGTACAGTACTGACAGCCGATGCACGCGTTGGCGTCGTGAACCACCACGCCCGTCAGCGCATCCTTGTGATACGCCTCCACTGGGCAACCCGTCATGCACGACGGTTCGACGCAATGATTGCAGCCCATCGACAGATAGTGCCGCTGCGTATTCGGAAAATAGCCGCCCTCGATCTCACCCACGCGCCGCCAGTTGATCGCCGCTGGATTTCCATTCTGTTCGTTGCACGCCACCACGCAGCACTTGCAGCCGATGCATTTCGTCATGTCGAAGTGGAAGCGGTACTGCTCGCCCTGCTGTAATGCCCGCACGGGCATTAGCGGCGAACTGCCAATCTGCACCAGCGTCTGCCGCTTGCGCGGAGCCGCACGGTACAGCAGTTCGCTATCGAGCAGCGGAAGCGTCGTCATGCGCACGCCTCCACGGTTCGCCGCATCGTTGCCGAGCAACGGTGCGCAACCACTTCACCGATCACCATCACTGCCGGTGCCGCGACCGCGACCTCTCGACGCGCCACCGCGCCCAAGGTCGTCTCCACCACGCGTTCGTGCGCCGTTGATGAATTCTCGATGAACGCCACCGATTGCGCCGCTGGCCGTCCATTTGCAACGAGGCTGCCCGCGATCAAGTCGCGATACTCCACACCCATCAACACCACCAACGTATCGACGCCGCGATATGCCGCCCAGTCCAGCATCGAGACGCTCTGCCGGTGTCCCGCAATCACCGCGAACGATGCCGCCACGCCTCGGTACGTCAGCGGAATCCCGGCCAGCGCAGGCGCCGCGACCGCCGCCGAAACTCCCGGCACCACCTCCACCTCAAACCCATGCCGCACAAGGAACTCCAACTCCTCGCCGCCGCGCCCAAACACCATCGGGTCGCCGCTCTTCAGCCGCACGATCGTTTGCACCAACTCGCCCGTCCGCTCGAACCATGCGAAGATTTCGTTCTGAATCGTCTCTTGCTGGCCTTGCTCCTTACCCGCATAAATAAACGCGGCGTTGGGGTTAGCAAGTGCAAGAACTTCCGGGCTCACCAGCCGGTCATAGATGATGCAATCCGCGTTCGCCAATACGCGCGACGCTTTGCGCGTCAACAAATCCGGATCGCCAGGACCGGCGCCCACCAGATACACTTTGGCCTTCTGAACCACACGGGCTCCTTAGCAAGAGATTCGAGCAGGCAGACGAGTAGAAACACCTCGGGTGCGCCTGGTCTTACTGTTGAGAGGGCTCAGCTCAGAGCCGGAAAGGAGGGAGTACGAACGGGGTCCCTACTACTTGCGCCGAAAACCCGTTCGTTTTGCTGGCGGTCAATAGCAGTGTAGCCAAACTTCATGTTTTTGGAAAGATCAAAAAGCGAAGTTCGCCATAGAAACTTTTTTTGACCTTGATTCGCGCCGCCGCGAACCGTCGCGTAACTCTATAGTTCCAACGTCGAACTGCCTTTCGGCAAATCGAAGCATGCAATTACGTCGGCGCCTTGCCGCGTCCAACTCGCGCCTTTCAATTGCAGCGCCTTGCTCACCTCGCGCAGGCGCACCTGCTCCGCTCCTGTTCGCACCACGGGCGCGCCGCTCGCGGCCGCGTTCGCGAGCTTTACCGTGAACTCCGGACACGCATACGGAGCCTTAAACGCGACGCCCTTTGGCACCGCGCTCATCGTCGTCAACTCCTTTGCCGCCCAATAACGCGCCAACTCGCTTAACTTCATCCAAATTAAGTTGTCGTGCGCGGCGTGCAGCCGCCGCGTGACCTCCTTGATGATGTTGAAGCCGGACTCCGTCCCGTTGAAGTAAATCCCCGGCCAGTGACAATACATCACGGCGGGCTCTCCACGCCGAATCACGTCCAGCATGCGCCCGCTCTTCAAATCGGGCGTCACCATCAGGTTCACGTTGCCTTCCTCTACCGCATCCCATCCGCCGAACCAATCGCTCGTGCAACCAATGATCGAAACCACGCAGCGCGGGTCGCTACCGTCCAGTCCCGAGGCGTATTCCACGCGCGGCGCAACACTGCGATTGTCGAGAAACGCATGCCGGAAGTAGTGAGGAATCTCCGTACCATGCACGTCGCGGCACGATTGCAAAACGGCCTGCGACAACTCTGGCAGAACGCGTCCGCCAAAGCCGCCCGGCGTTGTGATGCCTTCGCAATGCAGTCCCGCGTTCTTCAGAATCCGCAGGGCATAAGAAAGGTAGTTCGTCAGCTCATCGGCCGACTTGCCCACCGTCCACCCGAAGTTTTCCATGTATCGCTCGCTGCGCTCTTCATACGGACGCCCCGTCTTGGTGTCGATCACCCACGTGTGCGTCACCATCTCCGGGTGAATGTCCCAGTTCGGCATGATCGTCGAGCGCACCAGCTTCAGGCTGTCTTCCAATTGCCGCCGCGTCCATCCCGGCACCTCGCGGTCCATCCATCCCACGCATGCCGGGTTCGGTACGATGCTGTACTTCCCCTTTACGCCGTTCTCAATGCACCACTCGCCGAACTTGCGCACGAACGAATCCGGTATCTCGCGCGGCATCGTTTGCCAAGGTTGCTTATAACGGTCGGGAAAGACCTCGGCGAATTGCGGAATACAGAAATGCGCGAGGTTCACCAGGCAGGTCGAGTCGTCGATCATCAGCGCCACGGGAACACGCGTACGCGGGTTCACCACCGTCACGTTGTCCGGTCGCGTGGCGGGCCGCTGGCCTGGAACCTGCGCCGCCACCGGCAACGCGGCCGCGGCAAGCCCGGACAAAGTCAATTCGGAAAAATGGCGTCGAGTATAGTTCATGAAAATATCCACCGTGTCTTATTGCAGGCACTGCGCAAGCGACGAGCATTGCCTGACGGCGCGCAATCCCGCCGGCAACTCGCCATAGGCGGCCACTTTGCCGGCCATCAGCGCGGCCACTTCGGGAATGTCTGTGTATCGCAGAATACCCAGATAGTGCGGCCCGTTGCGGTGCGAAGCCGTGGGCGAGTGCAGCACCACGCGCGCCACTTTCCCATCGAGCAGCGCCGCGTACATCGCATTCACGCCCATCTCCGCCTTGCCCGTAATCGTCATGCGCGCCGTGTCCACAGTCGGTAGCGAGCGCAGCAGTTCCATCGCGCGCAGCAGTTCATAGACCTGAATGGATTCCAGAGTCGTGCCCATCACCATCGCCTGCCGCTTCATATGATGAACCGGATCGTTATCGTTGTAGCTGCGCAAATTGCGCTCCAGCACGCGGCTGCCGTAGTCGAGCGTTTCCACAATAAGCACGGCGCGGCCGCCCCATTGATTCCGCTCCAATGGCTGCTCATTGCCCCACACCGGAATGCCGCGCCGGTGGTCGGCCACCAGCAGCGCTGGGAGTTTGGCGCCGATCGCCGCGTCCGCCGGAAGCGAATAGAGCGCCTTCACACGAAGCCCGTCGAGCCCCGTGAAGGTGACCCGTTGAATGGTGCGTCCCTGTGCCGTCGTCTTCTCGCCCCATTGCGGATCGAGCGCCGCGGCCCGTGCCGGAAAATAGCGAAACACTTGTTTGCGCAACTGCTCGGCAAGGCCCTTTGCTGTCGTGGGCACCGCCGAGCGCGCGGGCAAAAGCGTCTCGTCGATGCGCGACAGCCGCTCGTCCGCGGGAATCCCCGAACGGTAGCAAACCAACTGTTCGTTCGGTGGCTCATCCACCGGACCCTCACTGCCCACCGGTGTGGTCTTGCCCAGAAACTCTTTCAGAAAGAACGAGTAAACCGGCAGCCGGATCTCCACAATATCGTTATGCCCGCCCGGTGCGATCGCCGTCGTCAGCGCGCCGCTTGCGTTGTATAGGTTGTACACGTGGCGCATCTTCCCGATCAGGTCGTGGAAGGCGTCCATCGGGAAACCCGGATCGGCATCGGCGTTAGCCTGCAGATGCGGACGCGGGGCGATGAGTGCGCCCATTTCGGAGTAAAGCATCCCATAACGGTTTACGGGATATTGGCAATCGCAATGCGCGAACGTCAGCCTCTGTTTCACCCACTGATTTGTCGAAAGCGTTCCCGACACGGGCGCCGACGCGCGAATCCGTTCGTCAATCGCCGCCAGATAGAAGGTCGTCATGCCGCCTCCTGAACGTCCCGTCGCGCCGATGCGCTTCGGGTCCAGGTCCGGCCTCGAAGCGAGATAATCCACCGCCCTGCGCGCGTTCAACAACTCCACGGCAAGTGGAGAAAACCCGCGGCTATACCAGTGAAACCAGGCGTTCGAATACACGCCATGGTGCGTGAACTCCACCTCGCCCATCTCAATGTTGTCCATCACCAGCATCGCGATGCCGTTCTGCGCAAACCACGCCCCATGCT
>CAYUZM010000063.1:0-13617 GCA_964449665.1 uncultured Solibacteraceae bacterium | reverse complement strand
CTCCTTCCCTGATCTCTATGCCGGCAAGATCGTGGCAGCCCTTGACCGGCAACACCCGCGCGACTTCTTTGACATCCGCGACCTCCTCGCCAACGAAGGCATCACGGATGAACTTCGGCCGGCGCTTGTCGTCTACCTCATCAGCCACAACCGTCCCATCGCGGAACTACTTGCGCCCCAACGGAAACCGCTTGAAGGGGAGTTCCGCCGCGGGTTCGAGGGAATGGCTGCATCCGCTGTCAGGATTGAGGACCTGGAGGAGGCTCGCGAGATGCTAATCGCTACCGTCGTGGGAGAGATGCCGGAATCGCACCGGCAATTCCTGCTTTCGTTCAAGTGCGGTGAACCGCGCTGGGACTTGCTGGGTGTTCCCGGCGCAGAATCCCTGCCTGCCGTTCAGTGGCGAATGCACAATCTGAACCAGCTCTCCGCAGAAAACCGCAAAATCCTCATCGGAAAACTTCAGTATGTACTCTTTCCGGATTCATCCTCTGCCGATTTCCCTGTGTAGGTGGCTACCGGTTCCACACGCTTTCACGGATAGTAGTCGAAGCGAGATCGCCTGCCCACGAGAAAGAAAACCAATATCCGGCGACTATGTTTGAAACATAATGGTAGTGGAGGCTGGATCGGCCATGCCAACCAAACCCTCAAAGAAGCTGCTCAATCCGAATCGAAACACCGAACAGGAGGGGCTCATCTTCATCCAGAAGATGGCCCTTGCCTTGAAAGCCATCTGGCGACCGACGCCCAATGACGACTACGGCCTTGACGGTGAACTCGAACTCACGCGCGACCGTGAGCCGACCGGATTCCTTGTAAAGGCCCAGGTCAAATCGGGTGCGAGCTATATTCGCAACCCAAGCACGTCTGGGTTCGATTACCATGCGAAACCAGCGGATGCTGAGTATTGGCTAAAGGTCAATGTGCCTGTCATTCTCGTCGTCCACGATCCCAGATCCGGGCATGGCTATTGGATCGACATCAAAAAATACGCGGCCCAACACCCGGACTTTCCCGCCACGCCGGTTATTCGATTTTCGAAACGTGGCAACTTGCTGAGTGCCGAGAGCCTCCTCGACTTCTCCGAGACAGCCATCCCGGATGAAGTGGAGCGCACTGAATTTCTTGTTGATCAAATACGCGAACAACTGCACTCCAACATGCTTCCGGTAACGGCGGTACCTCCATCAGTCTACGAAGCAGAATTCTCCCTGCGCCGACTGGCTGAAGCCGATGAGGCTGGCTACAAGATCGCCAAAACACAGTCGGGGAAGTACGTCGGGTTCATTGATCCTCGCGGGCCAACGAGCCGCGTGAAGAACCTCATCGAGACGGATTCGGTAACCGAATGGCGATATCCTGACTACCTGCGGCGTAGCACAACCCGCAACCACGCCATCGCGTGCTGGAACGATGCGTTGTGTTCTCGTCTGTTTACGCTTGGCCTCCTGCAGAAGGACAAAGGCCTGTTCTACTTCCCGCCGTGTAGTGACGGCACTGCACGCAAACTCATTTGGGAATCCGCAAGGGGCCGCACGCCAGAACGGCAGGTCGCCTACCCCTATATTGGCAAGAAGTCACAGGCCACGATGTTTTGGGTCCATCATGCATGCCGGATGGCCTTTTGTGAAGTCGGAGGCCAATTTTTCTTGCGCATCATGCCGGCATACGTATTCAGCCACGATGGCAGCAAGCTGATCGCCGGGAAAGAAGCCGGTTCGCTCACCACTTCCCGCGTGAGCAAAGATCGGAACTACCAGGTATTCAATCACCTGATGTTTTGGCGATGGTTTCTCGCGGATGGGCATGACTCCTTGTCGCTCGCGGTTGAACATTCCGAGGTCCACGTGGCAATCCAATTCCTGAGCGCGGAGGCGACGTTTGGTATTCCCGCCGACAAGAAGAGCCTTATCGAAATCATCGCTGCTGAACATGAAGTTGATTGGGCCGAGTTAGAAGCCGCAGCCTCGAACGACATCGAGGAGAGTGAATGAACACCGTTCCTATCTCAAAGCCAAACCTATCCTTTGAACTTTTGGAAGAACCCTACCTAGTTTTTGGCGGACTCGTTCTTGAGCGCGAGCCCAAGGTAGGTCTCACGCGCTCTGGTCCTGCAGGAATCGATACGCCCCTGCACCCAAAGGAAATTGATATTGCACTCATCGGAACGGGTTCAACGCTCGAATCGGCTCAATCCTGGATCGAAAGGTGCGCGCAGCCTATCGAAGGTGATATCGAGAAGCCCAGACAGGTCCGGACCTTTCCGGGTTTCAGCATGGACTCGCCATTCCAGAGTGCCCTGCGCCCACAGCACGCCACACAAGGTCTGATCACCGACATCGACGTCCGCAATGTCACCAGTGAGTCCAAGTACGAAAACGGATTTCGCAAGGCAGTCGAACTACTCACCGAAAAAGTCACACTGACGTGTGAGAGCTTGCCTGGCGCGCGCGTAGTCTTTTGTGCAATCCCTCAGCCTATCGTTGACTATTGCATGGAAGCGGGTTCTTACCTGCGCCGTCACGGTAGTTCCAACGAATTGTTTTCCAAACTCCTTCAACTCGAAGAACAGCACGGCCAAATGAGTCTGTTTGGGAAAAGTGAAGCGACCCAGAAACCCGAGGACATCGTGTATCGTAATCTTCGCCGTGCACTTAAAGCCAGTACGATGAAGCTACGTAAACCCCTGCAGATCGGGCTGGAATCCAGCCTGTTTTCAGCCCGCTCACAGCATGCGGCCACAAAAGCATGGAATTTTTGCGTCGCGCAGTACTACAAAGCTACAGGGGCACTTCCCTGGAAGCTCGAAGGCATGGACCCCAATACGTGCTTTGTCGGCATCAGTTTCTTTCAGCAAAATACCGACACCTCCTTCAAGATGCGCACCAGCTTGGCGCAGGTGTTCGCTGGCGACGGTGAAGCGTTCGTAGTCCGAGGCCTGCCGTTCAATTGGGAGCACGGAAAATCCCCGCACCTTCCACGCGATGGTGCAGAAGCCCTGATGAAGCTCATCATCGACCGCTACAAAGAAATGCGCGGCCAACAGCCCCCACAGAGAATCGTGATCCACAAAACGTCGAAATTCTATGAGGACGAACGGGAAGGCTTCATTGCTGGCCTCAGTGGTGTCCGAAGATACGACTTAGTCTCCATCCAAAAGGTTGGCACTCGATTCTTTCGGGAGGGCGGCTATCCCCCGCTACGTCGGACGTATGCGAAGTGTGGGAATGGCCATTTTCTGTACACCCTTGGCTACATCCCCGAACTTGGGACGTATCCGAAGGGTTATGTGCCGGAACCATGGTATCTGATCGACCATCATGGCGACACAACGCCAAAGCGTCTCTTTAAGGAAGTCCTCGCCCTCTCAAAAATGAACTTCAACAACGTGGATTTCGCGGATGGCGATCCCATTACGACGCGATTCGCGCAACGAATAGGAGAAATTCTCGCTTACATAAAGGAAGGCGAAGAAGACAAACACTACCGATTCTATATGTAGAGTCGGTATCGTCCAGCCACCTCGGCCGCTGAGACACACTGCGCATGCGTTTGCAGCCAGCAGGTTCCCATCATCAATGATTCGCCTTGAAGTGCCGCACCATCTGCCTATTGCTATCAAGTTCTTTACGCTAATTCGTTGAGTCACTGCCCTCGCGTTGCGAATACTTGCCAATTGGCGCTCGTGCACCGGCTCCTCATCGCGCTCCGCCGTCAAGTAGACGTCTGTAACGAACCCATCAAGAAAAGTGACTGGTCGGTATAAGTGATTCATTTTCGACGATACGATGTTGGCGATACGAATCTTCGCCTTGCGCTTGACGACGGACAATGCTACCTCAAAATGGCGGGTTGGCTGGCAAAAGACCTACACAACTCCTGCACAGGCAAAAGTCAGTACAAATAATAGTTATGATTAAATAGGTTACAAATGACCCAATACGTCTATGTGATGAGCAATCTATCGTAACATACTGATAAGTCATTATCTTTTATATTGACAACCACCTACACAGGTCCTACACAGAACGGCAGGTCAATAGCTTACCAGACAAATCTACACAGATCCTGCACAGATTCGGGGTTCCCCATGAGTTTCATTACCGACATTACCGAACTCAAACCGGGTCTGATTCTCTTCCGTCGGACAGACGTTCAACACCGCAATTGGTATTGCCGCATCAAGCTGCCACGCGAGGACCGGTACAAGACCGTGTCTCTGAAGACTTCGGACATGCACACGGCCCGCGAGCAAGCTTTCGAGCACGACGCGGATATTCGGTTTCGCATCAAACACCAGGTTCCCGTCTTCAGTCGAACCTTCAGCCAGGTGGCCAAAGAGTTCCTGGCGTACCAGAAGGAACGCTCCGAATCCGGAGAAATTACCAAGCACCGTTGGCGCGTCATGGATTCCCATGTCCGCAGCCAACTCGATCCTTATGTCGGCAACGTTCAGATTTCTCATGTTGGCGAGGACCGGTGGAGGGGCTACCCGAGTTGGCGTCAGAAGAACGGAAAAGGCCGCTCGGGCGGTCGCGTGAGTGACGGCACCATTCGCGACGAGATGGCAACGCTTCGTTCGATCATGGGCTTTGCTGCCTCCAGCAAGTACGTGCCGGAAAGTCACATTTTCAAAGGGCGGCTGCCCCTATCCAAAGCGCGGCGGGATGAATTCACGCCCACCGAATACCGCAAGCTCCACACCTTCGCCCGGAAATGGATGAAAGCGCGAACAAGCTCGCTCAACACCTGGTACAGGACCATGGCGTACAACTTCGTGCTGATCATGACCAACACCGGCATGCGCCCCTCGGAGACAAAGAACCTGCGATGGCGCGACGTCGCAGTCCGCGCCGACAAGCACGACCGCAAGTTCGTTATTCTAAGCGTGCGCGGGAAGGGCAAGTCACGGCAACTCGTCGCCGCCCACAACGTCGCCGAGTACTTGGAGCGCGTGCGCGCCATCAGCAAGGCGACGAAGGACGACGATGCCGTGTTCTCGACCATCGACGGCAAACCAGCACTGACGCTGTACCACGGGCTTATCGAATCCTTGCTTACCGATTCAGGGCTGCTTCTCAGTTCGTCTGGCAAGCGCCGCAGCACCTATTGTTTCCGTCATACCTACGCGACATTCCGTCTCACCGAAGGCGTCGATGTTTACTTCCTCGCCAAGCAGATGGGCACATCGGTCAAGATGATCGAGGATCACTACGGCCACATCACGCCCGTCAAGAATGCCGAGCGCATTCTCCAGGGCATGCCGGGATGGGAGCCGCCCTCCGCCGCTCCTCCGTCAGCGTGAACGCTGACGACTGAGAGCGACAAAGAAGTGAACCTAGTTTTGTGTTTGCCTAGCGTGGGGCAAATGGATAAACTGCGATCGTGTCCGATACGCCCAAATCCCAGCGACTTACGGTCTATATGGCAAAGCAAGGCACTTCAGAAGCTGCCGATGTTGTTGAAGGCCTGGCCGGTCTGAAAAACTATCCCATCGCCACTGGGACTGCGTCGACTATTGACGTGTATGTGCCATCAACTTCCCCAAAGACGCCGAAATGGGCATCGTTTTTCGCGTCGCATGTACCTCCTGACGCGTTCGGCAAGGCCAGCGCTGTAGGGGCTCTCGTGATTGTAAAGCACAACAAGAAGCTCTACGCCCTCACGTTTGGGACAGGGCGCTTCAAGCTGAAGCAGGATTGCTGGGAAGAGAGCTTTGGATTACGAATAGCGCTGAATTGCATCGGAACCAATATCGTCAAAAGTATCGACAAGCATACTCTTGACTCCCTTTCACGCCACACTCGCGAACAGGCCAGCCGCGAAGCCACGGCGAGCGAGTTCGGCCTCGATATCGAGCAAGATTTGCTACGCGCCGTCACGGGCACCCCGACTGATCCGAGTTTTGGGAAGTGGATTACGGGAACAGATACGCTACACATCTCGATTCCGATAACACTCACTGAGCTTCCCGAGTTAATGGAAAAGCTTCATCAGAAGTTTTTGGACAAATCGTACCAAAAGACATTTCCGTGGGTCGATCAGATCTCACAAGTACGCGATAGTGCGCTGGCGGCAGCACTTGATTCGCTCCTGGTGCAAGAACTCAGGAGCGGAAATCGAAAGCACACTTGGATGGCAGTTCCCGAGGTGATCGCCTGGGACAACGTAGGCGGCTTCCGATTCCCTGGAGCGAAAGGTCCGCGAATTGAATTCCACGATGTTCACTTGACCCATTTTCTGGAAGCGGTGGGTGATCCGGCCAAAATCGATGTGCAGCTTTTGCGCTCACGCCAAGTTGAATGTGTCGATACAGAAGGCAACGAACTCAAGCAGTGGAGGGTTCATAAGTGTCTCTACTGTGAACTTGATCACCAAGGCGATTCCTACCTGTTGAGTGCCGGAAATTGGTATCGAGTTCGCCAGGATTTTGTCAAGCAGATCAACGCCGCTGTAAACGCGATTCCTGACTACGATCAACCACTCCCGGAGTATGATGACGAATCCGAAGGCCACTATGTTCTTCGAGTTTCGAAGGCCGACGCGAAGCATCTGGCACCAATGGACGGGAAGAATATTGTCTACGGCGGTGGCGCGAGCAGAATCGAGTTTTGCGACCTTCTCACGTCAAAACACGACTTGATCCACATCAAGCGATACGGTCAGTCAGCGGCGCTCAGCCACCTCTTCGCCCAAGGGCTTACGTCCGGTGAACTGTTCCAAACGGACCCCGAGTTCAGAAAGGCCCTCAATACGAAACTTCCCGTTGGTTATCGCCTTGCAGACACAAATGCACGACCCAAACAGGACGAGTATAGGGTGGTTTTCGGTATCGTTAGCGACCGTCCAGGTCCCCTAGTTTTGCCCTTCTTCTCGCGGCTCAATCTCAAGCACGCGGTTCGTCGGCTTGAGGGCTATGGATTCCGTGTGGCGAAGGCCAAAATCGAGGTCAATGACGCACGCGCAAAGCTCAAAAAGATCCGCAATCGCAAGCGCGCCGCATAACGACGCCTGAGTCTTACCAACTCACTTCCTAGAGACAGCTTTTAGTTTACTGAGCCATCACTCCCTTTTTCCGCCGCCGAACACGCGTGCATGCCTCTCCTCCATGCACACGTTGCGTTCGACGCTTCGCAAACGTCAATTAAGGATTTCCCCCTCCCTGCGGCATTCCTCGCCCAGCAATATCCTATGCCCCACTCGCTATCACGCCTGCGGACACAGTGCCATAGAGCGGCTGCATGGTGCGACGGCCCGCGCAACTTCTTTATTGCGTGCTTTCGTCAAGACCGCTAAGGTGAGCCTCTCAAGCAAACGGAAGGTTCGATGCCAAAAGAATACCCTGAAAAGAGGTCCGAGAAATCGGCAAATCGCGGAGCCGTGATCCCGCTGGCGAAGCTTGACGATCCGACCGCGCTCACCGCGATGAACTTCCGCGTCCCCGCGAGGTTTCATCACGAGTTCAAGCTCTACGCCGTGCAGCGTGGCATCAGCATGGTCGAGCTCCTGCAAGACGCCTTCCAGCATTACCGCCAGCATCACTGAAAGTGAGAACGGTAACGAAGTCACGAAATTATTCCATCGTTCCTGACCAGCAACCCTTCGCGCCGGGTCGCATCCGGCCCAGCTGGACAAGCACACCGCTCTCCGTAAGGGCTCTCACACTTCCCCAACCCCTCCTCCCTTCCATAGTAACCTTCAGCTATTCAGATATTTGCCCTAACCGCCGATTTCTGGTTTGATACCTCCCAGGCCCGACGGCGGACTCGTCCCCGGCGTAGCTTGATTGAGGCAATCCGCTCCGAATTCAGCAATTGGTTCTAATAGAAGTTCCCCTTTATGGCTCCCAAGAAAAACGGCAAAACAAACGGCGCGACAGTCGGCTTCGAGTCCACCCTCTGGCAGGCTGCCGACAAACTGCGCAACAACATGGACGCCGCCGAGTATAAGCACGTCGTCCTCGGGCTCATCTTCCTCAAATACATCTCCGACTCCTTCGAGGAGATGCGCGCCAAGCTGCTCGCCGGCGAGGGCGACTACGACGGCGCCAACCCGGAAGACCCCGACGAATACCGCGCCGAAAACGTCTTCTGGGTGCCCCAAGAAGCCCGCTGGCCGCACCTCCAGGCCAACGCCAAGCAGCCCACTATCGGCAGGATCGTGGACGACGCCATGCTCGCCATAGAGCGCGACAACCCCCGCCTGAAAGGCGTGCTCCCCAAAGACTACGCCCGCCCCGGCCTCGACAAGCACCGCCTCGGCGAACTGATCGACCTCATCGGCACCATCGGCCTCGGCGACAAGGAAAACCGCGCCAAGGACGTGCTGGGCCGCGTGTACGAATACTTCCTCACCCAGTTCGCCAGCGCCGAGGGCAAGAACGGCGGCCAGTTCTACACGCCCTCCTGCGTGGTCCGCGTCCTGGTCGAGATGCTCGCCCCTTACAAAGGCCGCATCTATGACCCCTGCTGCGGGTCCGGCGGCATGTTCATCCAGTCAGAGAAGTTCGTGGAAGCGCACGGCGGCAAGATCGGCGACATCAGCATTTACGGGCAGGAGAGCAACTCCACCACCCGCCGCCTCGCCGTGATGAATCTGGCCCTGCGAGGCATCGAGGCCGACTTCGGCCCCGAGCACGCCGACACCTTCCGGCGCGATCTGCATCCCGACCTGCGCGCAGATTTCGTGCTCGCAAATCCGCCCTTCAACGACTCCGACTGGTTCCGCAAGGACGACGATGTGCGCTGGCAGTACGGCGTGCCGCCCAAGGGCAACGCCAACTTCGCCTGGGTGCAGCACTTTATCCACCACCTTGCACCGAACGGGTTCGCGGGCTTCGTGCTGGCAAACGGCAGCATGTCGTCGAACCAATCGGGCGAAGGCGACATCCGCCGTGCCATCATCGAGGCTGACCTGGTTGACTGCATGGTCGCCATGCCGGGGCAGCTTTTCTACAGCACGCAGATTCCCGTGTGCCTGTGGTTCCTCGCCAAGAACAAGAACGACGACAAGCGGCGAAAGCGCAAGGGTGAGACGCTGTTCATCGATGCACGGAAACTGGGGACGCTTGTGGATAGGGTGCATCGCGAGCTGACTGACGAGGACATCGCCAGGATCGCCGGGACATATCATGCTTGGCGGGGCGATCAGGGCGCTGGGAATTGTGAAGATGTGGCAGGATTCTGCAAATCGGTGACGCGGGCCGAGATTGAGGGGCACGGATTCGTACTCACACCAGGGCGGTACGTCGGAGCGGAGGAGATCGAGGACGACGGGGAGCCTTTCGAGGAGAAGATGCCGAGACTAGTTGCGGAGTTGGAGGCGCAGTTCGTTGAGGCCGAGCGATTAGAGGACATCATCAGGGCTAAGTTCAAGGGGCTTGGATATGGTAGCTGAATGGGGAATGGCGACTATTGACGACCTGAAGGCACCCTATGCAGGTTCAATTGCAATCGGTCCCTTCGGCTCGCGAATGAAGAGCGACTGCTATGTTTCGGAGGGTGTACCGGTGATCCGCGGGAATAATATCGGGAATACTCGCGCATTCATCGGCGAGTTCGTCCATGTCACAGAGGAATTCGCGAGCGGACTCGGGAATGCAATCGTACGCCCAGACGACCTAGTGTTTCCTCATCGCGGTGCCATAGGACAAGTGGGGATCGTTCCACGCGGGAGCATAGAGCGATACGCACTTTCGAGTAGCTTGATGAAGCTGACCTGTGACAGAAGCAAGGCAGAGCCGCTTTTTCTCTTCTATTACCTCCGCTCAGCACTCGGGCAGCATGAGTTGCTGAAGAACGCTTCCACAGTCGGAACTCCAGGCATTGGTCAGCCACTCGCCTCACTCAAATCTATCCGGGTCCCATTACCGTCCTTGCCGGAGCAAGTAGCCATCGCCGAGGTACTTGCTGCGCTCGACGACAAGATCGAGTTGAATCGGCGCATGAACGCCACCCTTGAAGCTATGGCGCGGGCGCTGTTTCAGAGCTGGTTTGTTGATTTCGACCCCGTCCGCGCCAAGCTCGATGGGCGCCAGCCCTTCGGTCTTGATTCTGCCTCGGCGGCGCTGTTTCCACATCAATTTGAGCACGCATCGGACTTGGTGATTCCCAAAGGATGGAGTCTCATGCGGTGGGGAGACATCGCCACGCTCGAGTATGGCAAGAGTCTGCGACAGTACCGAGATCGCGGCGGCAAATATCGCGTTTTCGGTACTAACGGACCAATCGGGTTTCATGATGAATGTCTTTCCCCAGTTCCAGGTATTATCATCGGGCGGAAGGGAGCTTACCGTGGCGTTCACTATTCTCCGGATCCCTTTTTCGTGATTGACACGGCATTCTACCTAAATCCCATAAGACCGCTAAACCTCCTATGGTGCTATTTCGAACTTCTTCGCCTCAACATCAACAGCATGGACTCTGGTTCAGCCATTCCATCAACCAGCCGGGACGATTTCTATAGCCTCCCTGTGGTTGTTCCCACCTCGGCTGCACAGGAGTTATTTGGGCGGATTGTGGGTGGATGGTTCTCGAAGATCTCTGCAAATAACGAAGAATCTCGTACGCTCGCATCGATCCGAAATACTCTCCTGCCCAAACTCCTAAGCGGCGAAATCCGCGTGGAGGGCCAATGATCTCGGAGGACACCGTCGAGCAGGCTTGCCTAGAGCTATTCGCGGAGCTCGGCTACGCCACCGCGAATGGCCCGGCCACCGGTCCCGGCGAACCGGGAGAAGAACGCCAGTCGTTTAGCGACGTGGTCCTGACGGAGCGGCTCAAAACCTCCATCGCCCGGCTCAATCCACATTTGCCTGAGTCGGCCAGAGAGGACGCTTTCCGCAAGGTGCTCATCCTCGGCAGCCAGTCGCTCAGCCGAGCCAATCGGGCGTTTCACAAGATGCTCCGCGACGGGGTTCCCGTCGAGTACGCCCGCAAGGACGGCTCCATCGCCGGCGACCTCGCACGCATCGCTGACTTCACCAGCCACGAAGGCAACGACTGGTTGGCCGTCAACCAGTTCACGGTGGTGGAGGGGCACCACAATCGCAGGCCGGATATCGTCATCTTCCTCAACGGACTGCCGGTTGGGCTCATCGAGCTCAAGAACCCGGCCGATGAGGACGCCACCATCTGGAGCGCGTATCAACAGCTTCAGACCTACAAGGCGGAAATCCCGAGCATTCTTCACTACAACGAGGTCCTGGTGGTCTCCGATGGGCTCCAGGCGCGAATCGGCTCGCTCACCGCCAACCAGGAGTGGTTCAAGGTGTGGCGAACCGTAGACGGCGACGTTCACGCCCCGGCTTCCCGGCTGGAGCTCGATGTGCTCATTCGCGGCGTGTTTGACCAGCGACGGTTCCTCGACTTACTGGAGCACTTCATCGTGTTCGAGGAGGACACCGATAGCGACCGGCTGCACAAGATCATCGCGGGCTACCATCAGTTCCACGCGGTCAACACCGCCGTCGCCGAAACGGTCCGCGCCAGCGGCATGGGCCGTGGCGGCGCGGCGCAAGGCGTGGTGGCTGACCGGCGCGCTGGAGTCGTGTGGCACACCCAGGGTTCCGGCAAGAGCTTCTCCATGCTTTTCTATGCCGCGCGCATCATCCGGGAAGCCGCGATGGAAAACCCAACCATTGTGGTGCTGACGGATCGCAACGACCTTGACGATCAGTTGTTCGGCCAGTTTCAGCGCTGCCATGAATTGCTTGGGCAGATGCCCGTGCAAGCGCAGGATCGCGAGACGATGCGCGCGCTGCTCTCGGTCGCCAGCGGCGGCGTTGTGTTTACCACGATTCAGAAGTTCCTGCCCGCGCCTGGCGAGAAGATGCCCGCCTTGAGCGAGCGCCGGAACATCATCGTCATCGCCGACGAAGCCCACCGCAGCCAGTACGATCTGATCGACGGCTTCGCGCGCCACATGCGAGACGCGCTGCCAAACGCGTCCTTCATCGGCTTCACCGGCACGCCGATTGAAAAGAACGACGCCAACACGCGGGCGGTGTTTGGCGACTATATCAGCGTCTATGACATCCAGCAGGCGGTGATCGATAAGGCGACGGTGCCGATCTACTACGAAAGCCGCATCGCCAAACTGAAACTCAACGATCAGGAATTGCCGAAGATCGACGACGAGTTCGAGGAGATCACGGAGGGCGAAGAAGAAGACCGCAAGCAGAAACTGCGGACGAAGTGGGCGGCGCTAGAAGCCCTGGTTGGCGATCCGAAGCGCATCGCACTAATCGCCGCCGACCTTGTCGAGCATTACGAAAAGCGGCTGGAAGCGCTCGACGGCAAGGCCATGGTGGTGTGCATGAGTCGCCGGATTTGCGTGGACCTCTATAACGCCATCATCAAGCTACGACCGGAATGGGCCAGCGCCGCAGGCGACGACTTCGAGACTGAGAAGCAACGCCGCAACGTGGTGAAAATCGTGATGACCGGCAGCGCCGAAGACGGTCCCGAATGGCAGCCCCACATTCGTAGCAAGCAGCGGCGCAGAGAACTGGCCAACCGGTTCAAGGACCCCAAGGACCCGTTCCGCATCGTCATCGTCCGCGATATGTGGCTCACCGGATTTGATGCGCCATGCCTGCACACCATGTATGTGGACAAGCCCATGCGCGGCCACGGACTCATGCAGGCCATCGCGCGCGTCAACCGGGTGTTCAAGGACAAACCCGGCGGGCTAGTGGTCGATTATCTTGGCCTCGCCGATCAGCTCAAACAGGCGCTCGCCACCTACACCGAGAGCGGCGGACAGGGCCACCCCACTTACGACACCGCCCAGGCGATCGCCGTGTTGCTGGAGAAGTACGAAGTGGCTTGCGGGATGTTGCACGGCTTTGACTGGAGTGCCTGGTCAACCGGCACCGGCAACGAGCGGCTGAATCTGCTGCCCGCCGCGCAGGAGCACATCATGCTTCAACCCGACGGGAGGAAACGGTTTGTGCAGGTGGCGGTTGAGTTGTCGCGTGCGTTTTCCTTGTGCGCAGCCAGTGATGAGGCGACGGACATCCGCGACGACGTGGCATTCTTCCAGGCGGTGCAGGTGGCCTTCAGTAAGAGGCGCGGTGAACACGCGCGCACGCCCGAGGAAATCGACGCCGCTGTGCGGCAATTGGTGTCCAAGGCCATTGTGGCGAGCGATGAGATCATCGACGTGTTCACGGCCGCGGGCCTCAAGCGGCCCGACATCAGCATTCTGGATGAGCGGTTCCTCGCCGAAATCCGGGGGCTCAAGCACAAGAACGTTGCCGCGGAACTGCTGGAACGGCTCCTCAAGGATGAGATCAAGACACGGTCGAAAAAGAACCTCGTCCAGGGGCAGTTGTTCAGTGAGAAGCTGAAGAACACCCTGAACGCATACCATAACCGCGCCATCGCCACCCACGAGATCATCGAGGAACTTATCAAGCTCGCCAAGGAACTCAACGCCGCAGGGAAGCGCGGCGAGGAACTTGGGCTGAACGACGAA
This sequence comes from uncultured Solibacteraceae bacterium, assembly GCA_964449665.1. Classification (GTDB taxonomy): domain Bacteria; phylum Acidobacteriota; class Terriglobia; order Bryobacterales; family Bryobacteraceae; genus JAFLBB01. The sequence continues at coordinate 135 of CAYUZM010000063.1, read as the reverse complement.
GAGGTCGCCTTCTATGATGCCCTGGCAACGAACGACAGCGCCAAGAAGGCCATGCGCGACGACAAGCTGAAGGTCATCGCCGGCGAACTCATCCGCCAGGTGCGAAAAAGCGTCACCATCGATTGGCAATACCGC
>CAYUZM010000062.1:12663-13618 GCA_964449665.1 uncultured Solibacteraceae bacterium | reverse complement strand
CCGCGCCGGATTCCACGGAGGCTCGAAGTTGATAACCGCCGAGGCGGACTGCAAATTCAAGCCCACGCCGCCCGCGTCGGTGGAGAGGAACACCTTGCATCGGGGCTCCGATTTGAACTTGTCCATTAGCGCCCCGCGCTGTCGCGACGGAACCGAGCCGTGGAGCGAGACGAATCCGATGCCCAACTTGCGCAATTCCTCTCCGGCGAGATACGTCATGCGCTCGTATTCGCTGAAAACGACGACTTTGCGGTCTTCCTCGATCGCGAGTTCGCGGATGACCTCTCGAAACTCGGCCAGCTTCGGCGAATGGTGCGTCTGCTTGTCGAACAGAAAGGTCGAATTGCAAAGCATGCGCATGTTCTGGAGGCAGCAAAGAATCCGCTTCTGGTCGATCTCCGAGAGCCAGCCCTGACGTTCCCACTTCCGCATGAGCGCGGCCAGGATGTCGCTTTGCTCGTAGTAAGGGGCCGCCTGTTCTGGGCTGAGCGGAACCTGGAATACCTGGTCGGTGCGCTTGGGCAGTTCCTTGAGCACCTCCGCGCGCGTGCGCCGGATCAATATCGGGGCGAGTTGTTCTTTGATGCGATCCAGCCCCTTGTAGCCGAGCAGGCGGCCTCCTTCGTCCACCATGCGGTGTTCGTGCAGGAATCGGAAGGCGGGCCCGAGCCGGCGGCCATCGACAAACTCGACAACAGAAAACAGTTCCTCGATCTTGTTCTCCAGCGGGGTGCCTGTCAGAACGAAGGCGTAGCGGCTCTTGAGTTGCTTGATGGTGCGCGCTGTGGCCGTAGCCCAGTTCCGGATCCGCTGCGCTTCGTCAAGGATGATCAGGTCCGGCTGGAGTCCGTGCATTTCGCGAATGTCCTTGAGGACGAGTTCATAGCTAGTGAGATTGAAGAACGATGGCGCGGCATACAGCCTGCGCCGCTGGGGCATCAGGCCGTCGATGATT
>CAYUZM010000062.1:0-12653 GCA_964449665.1 uncultured Solibacteraceae bacterium | reverse complement strand
GCCCGGGCGGCGGAGCACCTCGTCCGCGGCGTGGGCCTCGACCGTTTTTCCCAGCCCCATGTCATCGGCAAGCACGACTCGCCCACGGCTGGCCGCGAAGATTGCGCCCCGAACCTGATAGGGCAGCAGCTTGGTTTTGAGCAGCCCATGGAGCGGGTCCGGTTCACGGCCGAGCTTCGCCAGCAGCTTGCGCTCCCATTCGAGGCCCGAGGCAATCTCGTTCTCGCGACCCGCGTATTCGAGGACATCGCTGTAGATGACAGCGTGGTCATCGGCGTGGCGGAGCGCCTCCATTATCTGGTCGAAGCACCGGTACTGTTCGCGAGGCAGCCGGCCGCTCGCATCGAAGTACCTATTGGCCATCGACTTGAGCGCGGCGGACGGCGAGTCAGGCAGCCGCAGAAGCACTTCGAGAGTTTCGCCATAGCGTAGCGAGATCGAGGCGCGGGTTCGTTTGTAGGCGGCGGACTCGAGGGCTTTGACTCTAGAGCGGCGCAGCCTCGCCAACATCGCCTCAATGTGCTTGCATGTGCCGAGCGTGTTGACCGCAAAATCGGGACAGGAGCAGTAGTTCTCGAACAAACCGGTTCCGCGAACCGACACCTTGTATGTGCGTCCGCTGGAGGACTTGATCGTGTAGTCGCCGAATGGGCTCCCCGCGGGGCGTGCGAGAATCTTCGCCACGGCGTCTTTGGCGCGGCCACGCCGTTCCTCGATTTGTTGTTCGACCAACATAGACGGTCTCCTGCCGGGCTCCCTTTCAGAAAGGGAGGAGCCCGAATGGGTAGGAAACCAGGATAGCCGTTGAGTCAGCGAGAGAGAAACTAGAGGCCGTAGTGGTGATTCATCCGGCTGCTTGGGACGTTCATCCTCGCCCCACGCCTCACGGGGAATGCGCTCGCAGCAGCGGTGGCTAGGCCGACAACGCGAGGCGAAATTGTCACGGGCGTTCCTCGGGCCCTGCCGCCCGTGCTTACACTACAAACTGCATCAGTTGTACAGCATTGTACAATTTCAGACTATGGGCTGCAAATTATTGATTGTAAATAACTTATATGGTGGAGGCGGCGGGAGTTGAACCAGACACCCACATTGAAAACAAACAAGTTATTGATTCCAAGAACGGCGAGAAAGGCCAGAACAGCCACAATGCCGATTTCATTGTACAAAAATTGTACAAATAGAGCAGCGGAAGGATCTCATTCAGGGTGTGCGACATAAAGTGGAGGCCTTGCCAGAACCCAACAAAACCAGCCGAGTTTGAGCGTACTGCTACGCAAGGGCCTTTTCGACGGTCCGCGAAGTAGCATCCCGCTGAACGACATAAACACGACGGTCTGAAGTTGTTTGAGATCAACAGGAGCCGAGCCGCCAAAATCGGGTTGCAGAGACATTTCCACTTTTATGTGGCGCACCCTCTCATTCATCAGTTCTGATGCAACGCCTTTCTCTACTTCGGCTGGCTGCAGGGATTGAACACCCCCGCCTGGAGCGTCTCCGGCATGGCCGACCTCGACTCCAACGGCAAGCTCGACCTGATCTGGCACAACGACACGACCCGCCAAGTGGTCGTCTGGTATATAGGCGGCTCCAACTGCGCCCAATACCAGTCCTTCTCCTGGTTGCAATGCTCTGCCCCCCGGCTATAGGGTGATCGGCATCACCGACCTCGACGGCAACGGCAAACCGGATCTCCTCTGGCAGGAGGAATTCGCCCACAAAGTCGCCGTCTGGTGCATGACTGGCACCCAAGGCAACCAGTTCCAATCCTTCGTCTGGCTCGAATCCAACGGCATCCCCGGCTGCGAGCCCTCGCCTCCCGCTAGGTCCGTGCCTCGTCCACATGAGGTGCTCGATAGACCCGCTTGGTCGCTACGGAAAACCTAGATCGCCTGGCTTGGGGCAGGCCTTGTACTGTTGAATATGTCGACGGTTAACAGTCCGTGGATAAAGCAGCGAATTTCCGATGCGAGTACGGGTGGCTTTGCTCACGAACCGTTCGCGCTATCGGCCAGAGTAGCTCGTGCAAGGCTTGATGGGTTTTTGCCGCTTGTGTGAGCCGCAGAATCGCAAAACAAAGCGCCGTGAGCAGGTCCGCCGCCTGCCGGGCGGTGCCCACCCCCAGCATTTGCCTCAGAATCAAGCTCAGATTGAACGCCGCCGCGTGAAGCAGCACGCGTTTGGCGATATTGTCTTTGCGGCGTAGATGCACCCGCCTCATGCCGCCGGTGTCGTACAGGTGGGCGAAGCTTCGTTCGATCAGTTCTCCGCGCTTTCTCATCAGCGCCTTGGCCGTCTTGGTCTCTAACCGCCGCCGGTTCGCGTACACCGCCGCTTGCGCCGCGCTCTGTCCATCCCACTTTTGCCGCTTCCGCTCCGGCTCGGCGATCATCGTGCGCACGCCCACCCCGGCCAGATCCCGCAATGCTTTCTTGCTGTGATACCCCTTGTCGGCGACCACCCGTTCCACGCCCACTTCACTTACTACCTCGATCCATCCCACTGCACCCGCTACCGCCTCTTGCCCGGCCATCTCCGTCACCACGCCTCCGGCTTCCCCAACAGTCACCCGCATGCTCGCCGTGTCTCCGCGATCTCCGGGTTGTACCGTTACCGCCACCACCGCGCCCGTCTCCAGATCCACCGCGTGTTCGGCCTTGTAGGCCAGATGCGTGCGGCCGTCCTTCATCTTCGTGATCCTCGCTTCCACATCGTGCGGATTCACCCACTCGCGGTTGGACAGAGACTTCTTGCGCTTGCGGTCAAAGCGTTGCCGCTGGGCCGGCGTCGGCTCTTCAACCCCTTCGCTCTTCATCAACTCCGCCACGTGCTCGTCGTAGCTGGCCCCATTGTCGCGCCGCACAATCGAGCGCAGCGCCGCGTTGGCTTCCAGCGTCGTCGCGTCCACGCCCAGTGTCTTTCCGCTCAGCAATCCCTCCGCCGCCACCCGCTTCAGCACCCACCGGAACACCGCCTCGTGTGTCCCCAGGCTCATCAGCCGCCGCGTCTTGGACAGCGTCGAGTGGTCCGGCGTTTGATCCTCCAGGCTCAGGCCCAGGAACTCCCGCAGGCTCAGGGAGTCCGATACCCGGTAGGCGATCCCACGCTCGGAATCGATCCCCTCGAAGTAGCCAATCAGAAAGCAGCGGAAGTAGACGCCCGGCGCCATCGAGGGGCGGCCCATCGACAGCGCGTAGTACTTGCGGCAAATCCGCTCCACGTAGACATCGAACTTCGCGCGGTCGAGAATCTCGTTCAGACGGCTGTAGAACGGGTGCCGCCCGCGTACCTGTAACTGGCTCGTCTCCACCCACAACGACGTCTGCTTCGGTCTCCGCCTGCCCAGTGCCATGCTCGATTATCGGGCCAAATCATTTTTGCCTCCAGATGCTTCGGTGGACTTTATCCACGGACTGTTAAGCGAGGTGGGGTCAATACGGTGTAGACCGCAGAGATGGAGAACCCTGGCGACTCAGAGTGTTTGTTCTCGACGTGCCGCAGATCTTAGCATATAATTCACTCTCCTACATCGAACGATGCGTCGCCTTTCGCGACGGCACGGTCGGTGTTGTTGGTAGCGAAGGCGAGGGCTCGCAATTGTAAGGAGATCGTCAATGAAAGCCGGTTTGCTAGGTGAGTGCCGATCGACCGTGGCGGAGCACGCCCTAGACTTGTTGTCGTCTTCGCTCCTATTAGTTGAAGCGGCTCATTCCTGGGTTTCGGTCAGCAATCTGGCGCGGCAGACGATTGAGCGCCTAACGGCGGCGCGACGCAGCGTCTCCGATCCACCGATCTGCGGCATTCATAATCTCTTCAATTCTCTTGACATCCTATTGCGCTCGAAGCTCAGAACAAAAAGTCGCCTGCTCAGGCTTCTTGCAATGGTGGCATTGATGACCGTGCAGGGCCGTTCTTCAGATACGCTTAGTCTGAACAAGCTGATAGACCTGTCAGAGATAGAACCAATTCCAACAATCTATGACTCGGGCGCTATCTTCGCCATAGCCGAGTATGGAGGTACCATCGTCAAGACAGCGGTCTGGTCCCACGGCTCGGATGCGTTCGGCATATCTAAAGGAATACTCTTGTTTGAAGACAGTAACCGCCTATTTACTCTCAATTTGAGGACCCAGGCCGTAACGGAGCTTTTGGCTGGCAAAACCGTTCACCGTGCCGCGTGGCGCCCAAAGACGTCGTCAATCGCAGTTCTGTTTGACGACGAACGAGGCCGTGGGTTACTAGTTTATGATCTTGCCTCGAACCATACCGAATTCGTCAGTCATAGGCCTGTAAGAACCGATTTGTTGAGGTGGAGCAAAGACGGTGAAAGGTTGTTTTTTCTTCTCTCTGACAGAGCCGCAGACCACGTTTCTCTAGTCCAAAAACGATTTACCGGGTTCACTGAACAAATGCGTTCGATAACAGAATCGGATTCGAATATTCTTGGCGCACTCGATGACGAGGGGCTGGTTGCCTTCGTCGATGGCGCGAGCGGTCCGGTGCAGAACTTGCTTGCAAGTCTGACATCTTTGCCTCTCACCCTGGACGTTGGATTGATAACTCCCAGTCGTTTTCGTGGGTTAGCGCGGTTTCGAAATATCGCGATCTTTGCAATTGAACGGGGCGAGACATCAACTGCTATCGGAGAAGCTATTGTCGCTTTGTCTTTAGCTAACAGTAGGATTGAGGCAATACAAACGGGCTACCCTATCAGTTCAAGCCCATTAGCTGCGGAGGCAGGACTCGTTGGCGCCTGGTACCTCAGCTTTCCGCTAGCGGGGCAAGACTCAAGCACGGCTACGATAAACTCCATCTTTGATCATTCGAGCACGACAGCCTACAACGATGATAACGTGACTGTTGCCTATACGGGCGAGCGGGGCGAATCGCGACATGGTAGTCGGCACGTATGGGGTTCGCACTATGGCTTCAAGAACGCCTCCGGGACGGACTTCGTGGTTAATGGCCATTATGCAGGAGGAGGTGACGCCGGTAGCGGAGATTTCAAATATCTTTATTATGATGGGCATCCCGGATTCGACTATCGGGCCGGTGCAGGTACTCAGTTATATGCGTCCGCAGATGGTGTAATTTTCGACGTTCAGGATAGTACAAATACATTTTATATCGATCACGGAAATGGATACAGATCTTATTACCTGCACACCGGGACAAGTAACGGTCAGGGCGGTTGGACCCGAAACAACGTAACCGGTACGATCAAGCGAGGGGATCCAATAGCCAAAGTTGGCGGTGCCGGCGGGTTTCCACCACATCTGCACTTCGAGGTTAGAAGAGGTAGTAGCCCGGCTGTTGACCCATATGGATGGCAGGGGGGATGTCATGATCCATACACCGCCGCTGTTAGCACAAACTTATGGACCAATAGTGGATTGCGTTGGGATTTCAATATCACCGGCAACTTCCAAGGGTGGACGCCAACCAACGTCGACTGCTTTGCAGTCGCTGGCGGCTTCTTCACCATTGACCCTAAGGGATCTGGTGATCCCTACATGTTGAGCCCTCCCTTAGTCAACGTCTCGGCTTCGACCTACCGGACACTCCACTTCAGAATGGCCAGCAATGGCGTAGATGGGAACGGAGCAATCTACTTTACAACGGACTCCTCACCAGCGTGGGGCGAAGACAAGCGAGTTGATTTCACCGTAAACCGAGATGGCGCATATCGCGATTACACGATAAATATGTCCTCCCATATAAAATGGATCGGCACGATTACGGGTGTGCGGATTGATCCCGCGTCCGGCGGTAGCGCGGGTAACGATACTATCGGATTCGATTTCATTGAAATAACAGGAGGCAGTGGCGATACAATTCCTCCTGCAATCAGCTTATTTTCGGTGACCCCAAGTAGCGTGACTCTCGGCAGCTTTTTTTCTATTCACGCCACGATGAGTGATTCCGGCGGCTCCGGTTTAAATCGAATTGAGCTATGGCGAGCGCCTGACTCGGGTGGAAGCCCTGGAACGTGGACCCCGATTACATCTAACACCCTGAGCGGGAATGGTCCGACAACGAGTTCATTTACCGACGCGCCATCTACAACTGGAGTGTATTGGTACGGCATTCATGTGTTCGATGGCGCAGGTAATCAGGCGAACGAACCAGGAGGGCCCGTCAGCCGTGCTGTCAGTGCATCGACGGAGACGATCTCCGCACCAACACTTAATGGTTTGACACAAGGCTATACGAACACGAGTTACACCTACTCCACGAGTGGTGCCGCCTCAAGTGTGGGGCATACGCTTCAATACTACTTTGACTGGGGTGATGGGACCAATTCGGGGTGGATCAGTTCGACTTCAGCCTCCCATTCCTGGAGTTCCGGGGCCACATACACGGCAAGATCGCGAGCCCGATGCGCTACCCATACGTCCGTAATCTCCGCATGGTCAAACACGGTAAATGTCGTAATCGCGCCGCCCAGCAGCTGCACGTACTCACTGGGCATACCGGGCGAATCGTTTGGCTCCGGGCCAGGTGCCGGGAGTGTGCTCGTAACCACGGGGGCCGGGTGCGGCTGGATGGCGACTAGCAACGCGAGTTGGATCACCGTCACTAATGGAAGCAACCGGATCGGAACAGGGTTACTCGACTACACATGGACAGCGAATACTGGGCTCGCTCGATCTGGAACGATCACAATCGCTGGGCAAACTTTCACAGTGAATCAGGCAGGCGCACAGTTATCGGGCCCCGACTTGGTGGTCAGCTCGCTTACGGCCCCGAATACAGCAATTGCCGGTGCGCAGATCAACGTGAGCGCGATAGTGGCTAATCAGGGGACGGCGGCGGCCGGGGCGTTACGGCTGGAATTCTACTTTTCGAGTACGCCAACGATATCCACGAATTCAGTGGATACCGGGTGGGGCTGTGACTTTGGTGGACTGGGAGCAGCGTCTTCGACGACATGTAGCGGGCCAGTTGCTGTTCCTGCGAGTTTAGGTTCGGGCACGTGGTATCTCGGGGCGATTATCGATCCGAGCAACCAAATCCCAGAAGTGAACGAGAGCAATAATTCACGTGCTGCGGATTCTGGTCCGGTCAGTGTAGGAGGGACGTCCTCCACCAGGGGCGACTTCGACGTCAACGGTAAGCCGGACCTGTTGTGGCAGAACGACAGCACGCGGCAGGTGGCGCTCTGGTATCTGGGCGGCTCCCAGGGCAACCAGTTTCAGTCCTTTGCCTGGCTGGCCAACCCAGGAATGCCGGGGTGGTTCATTGCCGCGATCGCCGACTTGGATGGTAGTGGGCAGCCCGACCTTATCTGGCAGAACGACATCACGCGGCAAGTTGTTGTCTGGTACATGGGCGGATCAAAGGGCAATGCCTATCAATCCTATGCCTGGCTGCAGAGCTCGAATATGCCCGGCTGGACACTGGCCGGTGCAGCGGATCTGGATGGCAACGGGAAACCGGATCTGATCTGGCAGAACGATAGCACCAGACAGGTGGCGGTCTGGTACATGGGCGGAGCCCAGGGCAACCAGTTCCAGTCGTTTGCCTGGCTGCAAGGAGTCAACTCACCGGGCTGGACGGCGGTCGGCATGGCCGACCTCGACTCCAACGGCAAGCCCGACCTGATCTGGCAAAACGACACCACACGCCAGGTTGTGGCTTGGTACATGGCTGGCGCCAACGGCGCCCAGTATCAGGGCTTTTCGTGGCTGCAGAACTCGAACACCCCCGGCTGGAAGGTGATTGGGATCACCGACCTTGACGGCAACGGTAAACCCGATCTGCTGTGGCAGGAAGAGAGCACGCGCAAGGTTGCCGTGTGGTACATGACCGGCGCGCAAGGCAACCAGTTCCAGTCCTTCGCCTGGCTCGAATCCAACGGCATTCCAGGTTGGCGCGCCTTGGCTGCACGGTAGGTCCACGGCTCGCACGCATGAGGCGATCGATAGATTCCTGACCGCCCTCGTCTTCGCCAGCGCCGCGCGGCGAGCGCTTGAGCCACCCCCCTTGTTGGGCACAGCGTCCTCCGGCGCCTGGCCTTGCACCCACTTTCCCTCCTGAGCCCACCGCGCGGAGATCGCCCCTGCGCCTAGATCCCTCGGGTCTCAGCCCGCGCTGCGGTTTCGGAAACCACGGGTCACCCGGTCTTTGCCAGCTCCGTCACCATTGCAGATCCGCGCAACTCAGCACCGCGGGCTCCATTGCGGTGCAGGCCGAAGAGGTTCTGCACAGGGGGCAATGGTGCATCAGCGAGTGCCCTCAGGATGGCTGCCGCCAACTGCTCTTCGATCGATAGAATGCAGATAGATGCTGCGATTCAGCCTCAGCCACTGGCCGCCGCATCGGGGGAACAGCGCTTGCCATAGCGCTGAATGTTCCGGGAAATCCAATTCACCGAGCAAGTGCCGGCGAAACTGGTCCTCATACGAGCCGAAGATGATCGGCTCAAGCATGTGTTCATCCAACGTACATGTGTGGACTGCGGCTCTCCAAAATACGCTGGTGGCGAAATAGACGATCTTTGGAACATCGACCGCCGGGACCGTCGCGGCAGATACCAACCTTGCGTTGCTGATCGTTCCCATTGGCGTGCAACCCAACAAGGCGTCGCGAACCACAAACTCACGCGCTCCCCGACATCCCTGCGTGGCCTCCCAAAACGGGGCGACATGATCGGCGCGTCGGTTTTTCGAGCACCTGACCTTCCCAAATGGGCCGTTTCGCGTTCGCGCACAATGAGTCGCGCACCTCATCTGGCGGCGAGTGAATGCCAGCCGGGAATTCCGTTTTGTTCCAGCCAGCCGAAGAATTGAAACTGGTTCCCCAGAGGTCCACCCATATACCAAACCCCGACCTTTCGAGTGGAGTCTTCCTGCCAGATTAAGTCGGCCTTCGAATTCCAGTCCAGATCGACGGCACCGACCACTCTCCATCCGGGCGTGGTGGAACTTTCGAGCCAGGAGAAGGAGAGATACTGGCTCCCACCACTGCCGCCCATATACCAAGCGACTACCTGACGTGTCGCGTCGTTCTGCCAAATCAAATCCGGATTTCCGTTTCCATCAAGGTCCGTTGCAGCGACGACAGACCAACCCGGCACGCCAACGCCATCCAGCCAAGCAAAGGACTGAAACTGATTACCCTGGGCGCCCCCCATATACCAAACTCCGACGCGGCGCGTGCTGTCTTCCTGCCAGATCAAATCCGGTTTCCCGTTCGCGTTTACGTCAGCAGCGCTCACAATCGACCACCCTGGGGTGCTAGTTAATTGTAGCCACGCAAAGGACTGATACTGATCGCCCTTCGTTCCTCCCATGTACCACACCACCGCCTGCCGCGTCGTATCGTTTTGCCAAATTAAATCGGGCTTTCCGTTCCCATCCAGGTCCGCGAGCGCGACAACACTCCACCCAGGAACTCCGGAGCCTGCGAGCCAACCGAACCCTTGATACGTAGCACCTTGCGCGCCCCCCATGTACCAGGCGCCCACTTGACGTGTGGATTCGTTCTGCCAAACAACATCGGGCCTTCCATTGTTGTCGAAGTCACCCCGCATTCCCGCTCCGGCGGGTGTGTCGGATGTCACGCGAAAGACCATTCCTGCACCGCGGCTCAGGTAGTAAAGCGATCCGTCGTGCCCGGTCTTCAGGTCAACAGGCGCACTTACGCTGGATGCAAACGAACTCTGCGTTTGGTTCGAAAGATCCAGCACGCGAATCCAGTCGCCGCATAGGTCGGCAAAAAAATACTTTCCGGTGTAGCTGGCAAGAAACTGCGGTACGGGCGGATTGTAAAAGGCCCCGCCGGAAATCGCACATCCGGTAATCGGGCCGCCGGCGTGCGGATACGCATGTAGTGGCGAGCGATAAGCCGGATTGGAACTCGGGCCTTCATGAACAGGCCAGCCATAGTTCGAACCGGCGAAACCGTCGTTGATTTCTTCGAACGAGTTTTGGCCGACGTCGTTGATCAAAATTCGGCCGGCACCGGGCTGCACGGCGAAAGTAAAAGGATTCCGCAAGCCTATCGTCCAGAGGGCACGATTATCACCTGACCCCGTTCCAAAGGAAAGATTGTCCCTTGGAATAGAACCATCCGAATCGATCCGAAGCACCTTCCCTAAAAGATTGTTCAGTGTCTGGGCATTCGCTGACGTGGCGTTGTCGCCCACCGCGACATAAAGCTTGCCATCGAGACCAAAGTGAATCGAACCGCCATGGTGGTTTGTCGCCCCGGTCAGATCGTTCATTCGAAAGATGAGCGACTCGCTGCCTGCCAGCATGGCGTCGCCATTCGCCGTTACCCGGACCACCCGGTTGTGCTTCGGGGCGGTCAGAGTTGTGTAGTAGAAATAAACGTAGCGGTTCGAGGCAAAATTCGGATCGAAGGCTACGCCCAACAGCCCGCGCTCGCCAACTGGATCAACGGAGAACGTCGCAAACGGCGTCGCTAGCAAGACTCCGTCTTTCACGATTCTCACCGCACCGCCTTGCTCGCAGATAAAGACCCGCCCGTCAGGCGCGATCTCGAAGGCAGTCGGATTCGAGACGGCTCCGGCGCTGATAGCGGCCTCCGAGAATCCCGGCGGCAAGACAGCGGCGGTGGCCATCCAGAGCGTCCAGACACCAGCAACAACAATCCTCTCGAAAAGGCGTTGAGTCATGCACTCGACCTCCGAAGCTTACCTGCACTTCAGTCTAGTCGAGAACGGGCCGTTGAATCGTGATCAGTGGGCGGTGAGCGCACGCCAACCGGGAACGCCGTTCGCTTCAATCCATGTGAACGATTGGAACTGGTCACCCTGCGCGCCTCCCATTAGCCATGCTCCGACCTTTCGCGTGCTGGTCTCCTGCCAGAGCAAATCCGCTTTGCCGCTTGTGTCCAAGTCAGCAAGCCCAATCACCTTCCAGCCGGGTGTGCTTGAGGATTGCAACCAGGCGAACGATTGATACTGACTGCCGTCGGCGCCACCGAGGTACCACGCCACAACCTGACCTGTAGCGTCATTCTGCCAGATCAGGTCCGGCTTACCGTTGGTATCGAGATCAGCCATGCCGGCGATACTCCAGCCGGGTGTGCCCGCACCATCCAGCCAGGCAAAAGACTGGAACTGACTGCTTTGTGGACCGCCCATGTACCAGACCGCAACCTTTCGCGTACTGTCTTCCTGCCAGATGAGGTCAGGCTTGCTATCTGAGTTCAAATCGGCGGCGCTGACGATTCTCCAGCCGGGAATGTCCGACGATTGTAGCCAGGCAAACGACTGGTACTGATCCCCTTTCGACCCACCCATGTACCAGGCAACGGCCTGACGCGAGGTGTCGTTCTGCCAGATGAGGTCGGGCTTGCCATTTCCGTCCAGGTCCGTGATCGCCACCACACTCCATCCCGCGACTCCTGGATTCGCAAGCCAGCCAAAGGACTGAAACTGGTTTCCCTGCGCACCCCCCATGTACCAGACGGCTGCTTGGCGGGTGCTGTCATTCTGCCAAACCAAGTCGGTCTTGAAGTTATTGTCGAAGTCGGCGCGGAAACCAGACGACACACACGCCTGAACTTCGACGGCGTTGATAGTGGTGTATGCGGCGTTGAAACGCGGCACGTGTCCTGAGAGCGGGGTGGCGCCCGTACCGAGCGGAGCAAGCGTCAAGGCAACTTGAATCTGGCCACCGGCGGGCGAATTCGCCGGGGCTGAGACCACAACGCCAAACGCCAACGCTTCAAACGAAAAATACTCCTGCCCTCCGATCTCCCAGACCGCTGTTCCCTCGCTACCGCTGATGGGCATTTCGGAATAGGGCCCAACGGACGGTGCGATCGCTGAGTATGCTCCTGTGCCATTCTCGTCTGCGGTAGTGCGATAGCCTCGGATGGCGGGGGTTCCCGACCCGAATGACGCCGAATGAGCGCTGGTGACCCAAATGCGAACCCCGGTAGGGACGTTGGTGAAACGAGCGAAGAACCGAACGCCGGACTGTGCCAGGCCGGCGATGTTCATACCGTTGGTGGCTGGGAATGCGGGATTGTAGAAGGCGGTCATGGACTGATACGGTAAGCCAAGCTGCGTTTGAGACGATGGGGGAAGACCGGGATCGGGCGTGCCGCCGGTAATTCCGTTGTGTCGATTCCGGAATGCGTTCGGAAAATTCTCATCGAATCGGACTGTGAAATCGATCGGCGTGCCCGCGGTCACGTTCAAGTTGCGCCCCGAGCAGCCGACGGTGATCGGAGCGAACGCCGCCGACCCGTTTGCCGCGCGCGCGGAAGCAGCGAAGGCGTGCTGCGCAACTGCTACCGTCGGTGCGGAATTCACGATGGGCGGCGCGCCCGATCCTGACGCTGTAACGGTCACGCTCACCGAAGCCTGCTGGCCGGACGGAACGTTCAGAGCCGATGCATCTGCCCGGAGATTCGTGAACCTGGCAATTGTAGTCCCTCCCGGTCCGGGCTGCGGTACTGAGACGTTGGCGAACGACAAAGCGTTGCCGGAGTGAGCGCCTTGGAAGACGGTAGCGCCGGGAACACTTTGCCCGGCTGGTTGCGCCACTTGCTGTCCGCCAAACGGCTCGTTGACGGCGACTACCGCTTCGCTAGCGAAGTTCACACCGTTCAAGATCCGGCTTGTCAGGGGAATGGTTGATGCCAGCAGAAAGTTGACGTTCGATGTGACTCCA
>CAYUZM010000061.1:13398-13769 GCA_964449665.1 uncultured Solibacteraceae bacterium | reverse complement strand
GCGCCGGTGACGGCGGTGCAGCCGCACGACAATTCTTCGGCGAGGCCGCTGTTCATCTCAAGCGTCACGGGCTGGCCGGTGCCGTTGTAGAGCACGGGAGCGAAGTAGGTATCCGTACCCGTCTTGTTGGTGATGGTGAACGGGATGATTCCCATCGCCGCGCCGGTGCCGGGGAAGTAGCCGGAGACGGGTTCGCCCGCGGGGACGCCGTCGATCACAGGGCGAATCATGTCGTAGGTGACGACCAGTTCGGCGGGCGTCGCGATGTCGCGCGACGCGGTGGCGCCGCCATCGACCAGCATGAGGTTGGCGCCGTTAGCCTTAACCTGGACCGGGTAGAGGAGTTTGTTGGTGACGCGGATGGTGACCTT